>JALVES010000334.1 GCA_027030635.1 Saprospiraceae bacterium
GTCGAACTCCGATGTTTCACCAGCAGGCAGGCTGGAGCGAAAGCGGAAGATCGGGGAGCGGATTTTGGAGATTCGCTTATCCTATGGGGCCGGCTCGGGGATCCTCCTTCGTCGGCTCCCCGATCCTTTAGTTTGGTTCAAATCGCAAATCAAAAATCATTAATCGGTGTTCGATATTCAAGAAAAGGCTTCAGACTTTCCAAAAAACTTTAACTACCCATTGTCCCCGAAAATTCTTTATCATTGCAGCGACAAACCAAACGAGTCTCTGTATGAGTAAGGGCAGGAAAAAAAAAGCCGGCGCCAAAGTGCGCCACCAAAAAAAAATCGCCAAGCCGCGCCGGCAGGAGGCCCGGGTCTTTGAGCCTCCCCGCGATAAGCCCGTTTATCGCAAGGCCTTTTGGGGCTTAAGTGCGCTGATAGCGCTGTTGATGCTGCTGCTGTCGCTGGGCAGCGGCATCAACGAAGACGACAAGTACCAGGTGGATTATTCAGAGAAACTGGTTGCCTGGTACACCACCTTTGGAAAAGACGATGCCGCCCTGCAGGTGGAGAAGGGCAATATGCACTATTACGGAGGCTTCTTTGATTTGGTAACGGGCCTTGCCAATCACGCCCTGGGTTTTACTCCGAGGCAGGAGGCCTATCACGATTTGCGGCATCTCTTCATTGCTCTGCTCGGCTTTTTGGGTTTGCTCTTTACGGCCCTGCTGGGGCGCGAAATCGGCGGCTGGCGGTTGGGCATCATCATTTTGCTGTCGGGCTTTTTGTCGCCCCGCTATCTGGGGCATTCCCTGATGAATCCCAAGGACATCCCCTTTGCGGCGGGGGTGGCCATGGCGCTGTACTTCCTGCTGCGTTGGCTGCGGCAGATGCCTAAGCCGGATTGGCGCACTCTGCTCGGTTTGGCGGGAGGCATAGGCCTGGCCTTTGGCGTTCGGGCCGGCGGATTGATTCTCTTTGGTTATGTGGGGCTGTTTGCGCTGGCAGAGTTCGTGCGCCGTTATGGGGTTTCGGCTTTGTGGCAGCGCAAGGAGATTACCGGCAAGTACATATTATATGGTGCAGGCGTTTTGCTCGGGGGCTTTGTGCTGGGCCTCTTGTTTTGGCCCTATGGCATGCAGTCGCCCATTGCGCATACGCAGGAGGCTCTTTCGGCTTTCGCCAAATTTGGTACGCAGATCAGAGTGCTGTTTGAGGGTAAGAGCGTGATGTCGGATGACCTGCCCTGGTACTACCCGCTCTCCTGGATCTATCGCAGCATTCCCATGTCAGTTTTCCTCGGCTTTTTGGCGGGTCTGGTCTTGCTTCCCCGTTTGTGGAAGCGATACGACCCCATGGGCCTGGGGCTGGCGTTGTTTGCTTTTGCCTTTCCCTTGGTGTATGTGATAGCAAACGACTCCGTTTTGTATGACGGTTGGAGGCATTTGATTTTTGTGTATCCGGGCATGTTGGTGTTTGCCGGCGCTGCCTGGTTGTATTTAATAGATCGCTTTCGCGAAAAACTGCAAATGCGCTATGTCATACTCGGCATCTTTGTCCTCTCACTGCTCGAGCCGGCCTGGTTTATAGCCCGCAATTACCACTATCCCTACGTCTATTTCAACCCTCTGGTCGGGGGCATCAGCCATGCTTTCGGGCGCTATGAAACCGACTACTGGGGCGTGAGCGTGCGCCAGGCCGTGGAGGAGATGGAAAAGCGCTCTTTGATTCCCGCGGAAGGGGAGAAGCCCCTTGAAGTGGTGAGCAGCTTTTGGTACAATGCTTCGCTTTACCTGCGCAAGTACGGTGACAGGGTGCATACCGACTACGTGCGCTACAACGACCGCTTTTCCAAGCCTTGGGATTACGGCATCTTCCCCTCGCGCTATTTGCGCGGGCCTCATCTACTCTCGGGCAACTGGCCGGGCTCGCGTTCCATAGCCACGGTAAATGCCCAGGGCGTGCCGCTGACTGCCATTTACGAAGCCGGCGGGAAAGACATCTTCCAGGCTGCTCAGGCTGTCAAAAGCAAAGACTGGGCTGTGGCCATCCCCCTGCTCGAAGAAGAAGTCAAAGCGCATCCCGACAACGAGTGGGCCTGGCAAAGCCTGGCCATGGCTTATCTGAACAGCTCGCAGCCGCAAAAAGCCAAAGAGGCTGCCGAAGAGCTGTTGAAGGTGGCGCCCGACAACCTCTCCGGACTCTACTTCCTCAGCCTGGCCGAGCTGAATACCAACGACATGGCCGCAGCAGAGAAGCACCTGCTTCGCGCCATCGAAGTGGACCCCGAGTACGCCAT
>JALVES010000335.1 GCA_027030635.1 Saprospiraceae bacterium
ACAGACAACAGACAACCGACAACCGACAACCGACACCCCTCAACACCCCCTCAACAAATCCCTCCACTCCTGCCTTTTCCTGATCAGCCGGGTTTCTCCCGATTCCTCAATGAGGACTTCGGCCGGGAGGAGGCGGCTGTTGTAGTTGGAGGCCATGGAGAAGCAGTAGGCGCCGGCGTTGTAGAAGCAGAGGATGTCGCCTTCTCTGATTTCCGCCAGCTTGCGGTTGGAGGCGAAGGTATCGGTTTCGCAGACGTTGCCGACGACGGAGTAGATGCGGCTGCGGCCTTCGGGATTGGAGAGGTTTTCGATTTCGTGATGAGCGCCGTAGTACATGGGGCGAGGAAACTGGTTGAAGCCCGAATTGATGCCCGCAAAAAGCGTGGAGGGCGTGGGCTTCACCACCATGACCTCGGCCAGGAAATAGCCGGCCTGGCTGACTAAGAACTTGCCCGGCTCAAAAATCAACTGCATCTCTTTTTCGCGCTTCTCGCAAAAAGTCCGGAAGCGGGTCGAGAGCAGGCGGCCCAGCTCTTCGATTTCCGTTTCCATATCGGCGGGGTGGTAGGGCACTTTGAAGCCGGAGCCAAAATCCAGATAGCGCAAATCCCTGAAATGCTCTGCGGTATTGAAAATAATCTCCGAAGCCCGCAAAAAGGCCTCCGTGTCGAGGATGTCCGAACCGGCGTGCATGTGCAGGCCTTCGATGCGGATGTTCAGCGCAGCAATCAGCTTCAGCAGATGCGGCAGTTGGTGTATGGAAATGCCAAATTTTGAATCCACATGCCCCACCGAAATGCGCGCATTCCCGCCGGCCTGCACATGCGGATTGATGCGTATGCCTATGGGATAATCCGGATGGCTCTGGGCGAAGAGCTCCAGCATGGGGATGTTGTCTATGTTGATCTGCACGCCGAGGGCTACGGCCTCGTTCAGCTCGTCCATGCCCACGTTGTTGGGGGTAAACAAGATTTTTTCAGGCTCAAAGCCGGCGTGCAGCCCCAGCTTCACCTCCTCTATGGAAACGGCATCCAAGCCGGCCCCCAGCTCCCGCATCAAAGCAAGGATGCGCGGATTGCTCAGGGCCTTTGCGGCATAGTGCAGGGCCAAATTCACCTCTGAGTCAAAAGCGCTGCGAAGGCGCCGGTACTGCCTGCGGATGACGGCTTCATCATAGACATAGAGGGGCGTTCCGTGGGCTTTCGCCAAATGGAGGAGCTGGCGGCGTTTGGCCTCATCGGCATACTGGAAGGAATTGCTCATCTTTGCAAAAATTTTCAGAAGCGGGGCATCTGCCCGAAATCTTTTTTGATGAAAGTAGTTTCCGTCGTATTCAACAATTTTCTGCACGACAGCCGCGTGCTCAAAGAGAGCATCAGCCTGCGCAAGGCCGGCTATGAGGTGGAAGTCTGTGCATTGCACGAGGGCGATTTGCCGGAAGGCGAAGTCATAGAGGGCGTCCCCGTACACCGCATACGCCTCAGGAGCCGTTCCTGGTCAAAGCACCGTCTCATTCAGGCGCTAAAGTACATAGAGTTGTGGTATCGCTTCATCAAACGCTATAAAAAATACGACCTCATCCACTGCAACGACGTGGAGCCCCTGCCCATGTGCGTGCTCACCAAACTGCTCTTCAACCGCAGGCTGCGCATCATCTATGACGCCCACGAGCTGGAGTACGACAAGGCCGAGAAAGGCAGCAAGTACTACCCCAATTTCGTCATCCGGCTCGCCGAGCGGCTCTGCCTGCCCTTCACGGATGCCATGATGGTGGTCAGCCCTTTGGTGGCTGAGGCTTACGCCAAACATTACAACATGAAGCAGCCGCCCACGGTCGTCATGAACTGCCCCTATCTGCGCCCGCAAGACGCCCCAAAGCCGGATCTCTTTCGCCAAAAATTCGGCATCCAAAGCAACCAACGCATCTTTCTCTACCAGGGAACGCTCATCCCCCGCCGCGGCCTGGAGCTGCTCCTCAAACTCTTCACAGAGCTCCCCCAAGACTACGTGCTCGTCGTGCTCGGCTACGGCCCCCTCACGGAAATGGCCCAAGCCGCCGCCCGCGAAAACGAAAACATCTTCTTCCACCCCGCCGTCTCCCCCACCGAACTCGACGACTACACCGCCTCCGGCGACATCGGCTTCTGCCTCTACCAGGGCAGCAGCGGCAACCACCGCCTGACCATAGGCAACAAAATCTTCCAATACATCAATGCCGGCCTGCCCGTCATCGCCTCCTCCTTAGACGGCCTGC
>JALVES010000336.1 GCA_027030635.1 Saprospiraceae bacterium
ACATGGCAATGGCCCGCTCACTGATATAGCCCTGCTCTTGCAACAACTTTTGAACATCTTCCAATGATTTTGCTTTCATTACGTATGGTTTTAGACAGCAACATTCAATACATCCCGTGGCTTGCCTTCGCGCACGACCTTCCCGCCTTCCAACACCAGCGCCCTGTCGGCCATCTTCAACACTTCGGGCAGGTCATGGCTGACCAAGAGCGTCGTCAGGCCGTATTGCCGGTGAAGCCTGAGCAAATAAGCCTGCAACTTCAGCCGCATCTCGTAATCCAGCGCAGACAGCGGCTCATCCAGCATCAACAAAGGCGGGCGCTGCACCAACGCCCGGGCCAAAGCCACCCGCTGCTGCTGCCCACCTGAAAGCAGGCGTGGCTTCTGATCCTGCAACTCCGTCAACTCCACCATTTCCATCAACTCCTCTACAATGCCCGGGTCCTGGCCGGG
This sequence comes from Saprospiraceae bacterium, assembly GCA_027030635.1. Classification (GTDB taxonomy): domain Bacteria; phylum Bacteroidota; class Bacteroidia; order Chitinophagales; family Saprospiraceae; genus WGBN01. The sequence continues at coordinate 454 of JALVES010000336.1, forward strand.
CAGCAAAGCAAAAAGCAGATTCTCCCGCACACTCATATTGGGGAACAAGGCGTAATCCTGAAACACAAAGCCCGTGCGACGCTTCTGCGGACGCAAGTTAATGCCCCTGCGGGTATCCAACCACACGCGGCCATGCACAGCTATGTATCCCTCATCGGGCTCCATCAAACCCGCCAACATGCGCAAAATAGAAGTCTTCCCCGCCCCCGACCTGCCGTATAAACTCACCAGCTCGCCCTCGGCGATCTGCATCTCCACCTCCAACGACATCTCCCCCGAAAAGGAGTGCAAGCGCTTGCGTACAGAAAACTCTACCATCAGCTAAACCTCGATTTGAAATAATGCCCGTTGACGAAATACACCGCCAACAAGATAACAAAAGTGAGCGCAAAGAGAATCAGCGAATACACATTGGCCGCAGCGTAATTCAAAGACTCCACCTCATCGTACACAGCTATGGAGGCCACCTTCGTCTTGCCCGGTATGTTGCCGCCAATCATCAGCACCAGGCCAAACTCCCCCACCGTATGCGCAAACGACAACACCAGAGCTGTCAGCAAAGAAGGCTTGATGTTGGGCAGCAAGACCCTGAACAAAGTCTCCCGCCTCGACTTGCCCAGCAACCAGGCAGCCTCCCGCAAAGAAGAAGGCAGGTTGGCGAAGCCCGACTGAATGGGATGCACCATGAAAGGCAGGCTGTACAGCATGGAAGCCACCACCAGCCCTTCAAAAGAAAATACCAGGCGCAATCCCAACCAAGCCTCCAACCACTGCCCAAAGGCATTCGAAGGGCTAAAAGCCAGCAGCAAATAAAACCCCAGCACCGTCGGCGGCAACACCAAAGGCATGCTCACCAAGGCCTCTGCCACAGGCTTCCAACGCACACGCGTATATGCCAGCCAATACGCCAAAGGCAAAGACACCACAAACAAAAGAAGCGTGGTCGTCAGCGCCAATTGAAAAGTCAAAATGAGCGGTTGATAATCAATCATCTCCTAAGTTACTCGGTCTGATAGCCAAAATTACGCAAAATTTCGCGGGCCTCAGCCGAAAACAAAAAGGCCCGAAAAGCCCGCGCTGCCTCCAACTGCCCGGGGCGGCCTTTCAACACCACCACGCCCTGCGCTATGGGCGTATAAAGCGTATCGGGCACCTCCGCCCACTTGCCCAAATCGCGAACAGCCGGACTCAGCACCACCGACCTGGCCGTAAAGCCCAATTCGGCATTTCCCGAAAGGATGAAAGGATTCGTCTGCGAAATGCTCTCGCCATAAACCAACTTTTCTTGCAGAGCCGGCTCTGCGCCCATGTTTCTCAAAACCTCCATCGCCGCACGACCATAGGGAGCCGTCCGTGGATTCGGCAGGGCAATCTGCCTGACTCGCGGGCTGAAAAGCGCTTCCAAAGACGGCTCCAGGTCATCCTGTGCCGTCCATAAAACCAAGCCCCCATAAGCATATATCTGCGGACTGTCCACGCAAAGCCCCTGCTCACAAAGCAAACGCGGATACTTCATGTCGGCAGAAACAAACACGTCAAAAGGCGCACCCTCCGTAATCTGTGCCGTCAATTTGCCCGAAGAACTCACAATGCTGCGGCAGGGAATACCCTCCAAAGCCTCAAACCGCTCCGTCAATGCCTGCATGGCGTATTGCATATTGGCAGCCGTGGCTATGGTCAATACAGAGCGCTGCTCCCCGCCACAAGAAACCAAAACAAAAAACAGCGAGAAAACAAGCAGGGCTTTACCCGCCTGCAAAAACGCCCCTGCCCAAAAAGAAAAAACAGCCCCCCCCGCCT
>JALVES010000337.1 GCA_027030635.1 Saprospiraceae bacterium
GATGCCTACCGTATAGGCATGCACTTTATTGCTCAGTACGGCTTTCTTGTAGGAGCTCAAAGCCTCCAGGGTCTCGCGCACGCCCGGATAGGGACGCGTTTTATCGGCAAAATGCCGGCTGTAGTAGTCCTTAAAGTAAGCCATTGCCAGCCTGCGGGTTTCTTCATTTGCCGAAAGGCCGAGGGAAAGTTCGATGAGTTGGCGTATGCCTCCACCCAGCATGCCCGTAATTTGTGAAGAATGAATGGGCTCCCTGTTTAATTTTTGCAGGGCATCATTGACCGCATCCTGCAAGTCAAATTGAGAATTGACGAGGGTGCCGTCGAGATCGAAGATGAGCAATTCGAGTCCGGAGAAAGTGGGCATGGTATCGCTTAGAAAGTTCTGACAGCTTTGTGTAGAGAAAGCAATTTGTGCAAGAGAGGCTCTAATTGAGGCAGTGGCAACATGTTGGCGCCATCGGATTTGGCCAGGGCCGGATTGGGGTGGGTCTCGATAAAAAGGCCGTCAGCGCCCACGGCTATGGCGGCCCTCGCTATGGTTTCTATCAGGGCCGGTCGTCCCCCCGTTACGCCACTGCTTTGATTGGGCTGCTGCAGCGAATGGGTGCAATCCATGATGACGGGTTGACCAAATGCCTGCATTTGCGGAATGCCCCGAAAATCCACAATCAGGTCGTTGTAGCCGAAAGTCGTCCCGCGTTCGGTGATCCAGGCCGCTTTGCCGCCGGAGAGTATCACCTTGTCCACGGCAAAGCGCATGGCATCGGGACTCATAAACTGCCCTTTTTTGATGTTGACGACGCGTCCGGTTTTGGCGGCAGCGACGAGGATATCCGTTTGCCGGCACAGGAAGGCCGGTATCTGCAAAACATCCACATAAGCCGCAGCCAAAGTGGCCTCGCGCACGCTGTGGACATCCGTGAGTACGGGGATGCTCAGCTCATCCCGTATCCGGCGCAGAATGCGCAAAGCCTTTTCGTCTCCAATGCCGGTGAAAGAGTCTAAGCGGCTGCGATTCGCCTTGCGGTAGGAGCCTTTGAAGATGAAAGGAATCTCCAGCTTGTCGCACAGCGCCGTGAGCTGGCGGGCAATGCCAAAGGCCATTTCTTCGCCTTCAATGGCACAGGGCCCGGCAATGAGCAGAAAGTTTCCGGAGTCGGTATAACGCAGTGTAGGTAGCATGGCGCAAAGGTATGGATTTGAGAGAGTAAAAAAAAGATGCTCCGTTTATTCAAAAAAGTGCTATCTTGTGCCCGATTCTCAGGTTTTTTTATCACCGAATAGAGCTTATTATGCGTGATTTTTTCCGCCGAAAAGGCGTTTACCTGAGAGAGATGTTCCCGGTACAGGTCTATCTGCCTTACATCCTGGTATTGTATTCCTGCTTGTATTTCGCCAGCCAATTGCTGGCCGGAAAACCCCTTCTGGCTGATGCTTATTACTTGCTGGGAGGCATCAGCGCCTTTGACTTTTAAGTGGTTTTTTGCCGAAGATTTTCACCGGCGCCATCAGGTGTTCACCATGTTTACGCATCAGCCCATCCCCTGGGCCATCAATTATTTTTTGATACATGTTGCTCTGGCTTCGGGGAGCAGCTATGCCCCTTTTTCAACTTTACATTGGTGCCTGTTGGCTGTCTTTTCTCTGCCCATAACGGCCTGGGATGTTTCCCGTAAGATACGTGCTAAAGGAAATGAGACTGACTACGAAACTTTCTCTATGATCTTCGGGACACGCCCTGCTGCTTTTCTGGCCTTTGCACTTTTGTTTCTTTCCGGAGCGCTGGCTTTTTATCTGGGCCGGCAGTTGAATTTCCCACTTGGTTTTTTTGCCATAGATATTGCCTTGTTGTTGGGTATGACCTTCTTCTATTTTCGCTTTATGTGGAAGCCTGTGTTGAAGCATAATGTCCTGAAGAATGTTACCATGTCGTTTACGACCTTGTTGTTTCTCAATTTTTTAGCACACATTCTGCTTTATGAAAAAGTAGTGTGGGGGCTTTGATCAGACTTTAAGGCCATGTGGTATAAACTCATTTTGCCCAATAAGCATTGGGATGGTACTGCCGCTTCTGTAGGTGGCAAGGCCCTGCATTTAATGCAGATGCAGCAGGCCGAACTACCCGTGCCTGATTTTTTCATACTTCCTTCAGAGACTGTGCGGCAGCTCATCCAACCGGTATCAACAGAAGTTGAAGCCCTGTTGCAAAAAATGCCGGAAACATCATCCGGAGTACTCTCTTCGCT
>JALVES010000338.1 GCA_027030635.1 Saprospiraceae bacterium
GGCCGCCCAGAATTCCCCATTGGCATAGATGCCGTTGGAGAGCGCAAACTGTCCTGAAGCGCTCATGTCGTAGCTGAACTGCAAATCCCACATGCCTTGTAGCGATTTGTATGCATCCGGCACAGAAATCTGCGCAGGTGTTTTGCCCTCGCGCCCGGGCGCCATGTCAGAGGATTGAGCAAAAAAGAAGAACGGGCTAAGGCCCAACAAAAAGGTCATTGTAAGCTTTTTCATGTAGTTTAGGGTTTGGTTGAAAGGGTAAGATAGGGGATTTTTGGGGAACGTGATGAACGTGATGAACGTGACGAACGTGACGAACGTGACGAACGTGATGAGCGTGATGAACGTGATGAACGTGATGAGCGTGACGAACGTGACGAACGTGATGAGCGTGATGAACGTGATGAGCGTGATGAGCGTGATGAGCGTGATGAACGTAATGAACGTGACAAACGTGCCGCTTGATGGGGTGTGTAGCGCGTATTTCTTAAGGAAGTTGTATATTTGCTTTTGTGGAGTATAAAGCGCTGAAAGCTGAAGCGGGGGCGGGGAAGCTGTGCATAAGCGAAATTTGAATAGTTTGATAACCGAATGCGGACTTTGGTATAGAGAAGGTTTATTTATTGGACGCTTGTGTGGCATACAAAAAATACCAGTGAAAAAATGATGACATGGACGACATGCTGAAACATAATATTGGCCGGATAGTGAATGAATACAACAATCGGGGCCTGCCGGAATTCGAGGGATATTCACCGCTTGAAATGCAATTCATTGTTTACGACCCGCTTGGAGAAGGCAGCCCGATTCAATTGTTGGAATTGCCGGAACGGGATTATGATCGCATTCCGATTTTGAAACAGATAAAGTACCTCCTGAAGATCATTGAAGAGGCGGGCGAATTAAAACTGACTGCCAAAGGTTTTTTGCCGACAAAAATTGTTTCAGATATTTATGCGCAGGGGTTTATCAAAGACGAAATGATTGAAGCCGGCATTTCAAAATTGTATAAAGAAACGGATGCAAAAGCGATAAATTTAACAAGAATATTGGCTGAGTTGTCGAGAGTCGTGAAAAAGCGAAACGGAAAGTTGAGCCTGACAAAAAAAGGAAGAGAGCAATTGAATGACAACCATAGGCTGCTTGAGAATGTTTTCAAAACATTTGGGATGAAGTTTAATTGGGGCTATTACGATGGCTACGACAATGATATAGTCGGGCAACTTGGCTTTGGCTTTTCGTTGATCCTGGTAAGCAAATACGGCTCAGAAAAGCGACTGGATTTGTTTTATGCGGAAAAATATTTGTCAGCTTTTCCAATGCTAATCGAACAGATGACGCCTTCAAGATACAGATCGAACGAAGAACAAGCTGCGCGCTGTTATGCACTGCGTACCTTTGAGCGGTTTTTAGATTATTTCGGGATTATAAAAATTGAACCGGGGGCGGAATGGAATTCGCCAAAATCCATTGAGAAGACGGAGCTGTATGACAAGCTGATAAAAGTGCGACCGCCTGGTTATGTGTATAAGGCATAGGGCGTGTCAATGTGTGAAAATTCGGGAAATTTGCGCAAATCAAACAGATGCTGTATCTTTGCCCCTGACAGCTATGCATTGCTCACACGTTCTTTGTTTTTGCACGAAGAGATCATGCCTGGGGTGCTCTATCCGAGATATGCCGGGCGGGGAGATTGTGCATTCAGGCAAAGTTTGTGGGGCCTGCAGATAAGTGATGCGAAAGGGAACTTTTGGAGTGGGAAAGGTTCTTTTACAAGGTCTTTAGCAATAACCTAAAAAACAACTCAAATGGATACAGACGATTTGTCAAAAGAAACACGCCGGGCAATACTGTTTGAAGCGGAAAGATTTAATCACGATTTGACTTTGCAGTTTGGTGTTCTTTCAAGAGAATGCAAGGATGAAGAAGACTATATTGAAAAGTCAATCCAACTCATTGAAGAAATGAAAAATTATGATGAAATAGACCTTTATGATATGTTTTTTGGTGAGCCGCCAAAAATGGAGGACTTTCATGATGCTTTGAGAAGGATAATTGAGAACATCAATGAAGTGAAAAAAATACCAATTGAAAAACGAACGTATTTGTATTGATAAAAAATGAATATCGAACAAGGATTAACGAACGCCGATTTTAGAAGTATTAACCGATAGAGAGAATAAGTTTGATTTAGAAGAACGATTGATTACTCCCCTTCCCACCTAAAACTCTCTATCAGGCG
>JALVES010000339.1 GCA_027030635.1 Saprospiraceae bacterium
ATCGGGAAGCAATTTTCTGCACCTCTTTCACGTCAATGATCCGGGGGGCTTTTCCATAGGGAATGAAGGTTGGGCGGCGCTCATGCTGATGGATGTCATTGGTGACGGGATGGTCTTGTTAGACAGTGTGGAGTCCATGCCGCAAGTTGAGTTGTATGCTCCGGATAGCACCACATTTTCAGATGATGCTTTGTTGTTGTGGGCCGGCTTTCGCCAAATGGACTCGACCTGGAAGTTGCTGGTGTTGAACATAGACAGTGAGCACCCTTATGATCTTGAGGTTCATTTGCCCGCGGGCTACAGAGCTGACACAGTGACGACTTTTGTCTATTCAGGCGAGCCGTCCGACACCACTTTGTATTTTGAGGAAGAGGAAAACTATGTGGGCGCAGGAGATTTTACAGCGAGTGCTTCTCCTTATTCCCTTTCTCTCTTTGCCTTTCGGCAAATACCTGTGCAAGTGGATGTCGCCGAGCCTGTGCGTTTGGACAGGGGCTGGGAACTTTTGCGCATCAGCCGCTCGGGGAATCGCTATTTGTTGTTTATTCGTTCAGATGGCCCTCGCGAGTTGCAGGCTGACGTCTTGCTTCCCGATGGCCGCCACCTCATGAGAAAAACCCTGAACTTGTCAGGCGGCGAAGAGGTCTTTCCCATAGAGCTCGCTGATGTGAGGGGGAGGGTGTTTTTTTATGTGCATTGATAGAGATTACCTACCTTTGACATAAATTTATGGGTATGAATAGCATATTTACCCAAAAGGGTGTTAAATTTTTGGCTTTTCTTTTTTTGGCTACTGCCCACTTTGTGCTTGCTTCACAAATTGTGGAAGTGGAGTATGTGGATACCAGGGAAGCGGTATTGACAGAGCAGCAAAAGCAGAGTTTGGATAAGCTGCCTGCCGAGACTCAACAGCAGGTTCTTCAGATTTTTGAGGATGCGAAGAATGCGAAGCGAATTTATGTGCTGCGACATAGTAGCGGGCGCTCTGTTTACAGGTTTTCCCATCTGGAGGATGCGGGCAATATGCAGTCTAACGGGCTTGATTACTACAAGGATTTGTCTTCGGGCAGGGCTGTGATGATTGGGTCAAATATGTTGCCTGATGAGCAGGTGGAATTTGGCTTGTTGTCGGCAACAGATTGGGAGTTGTGTGCAGAAGATACTCTTTGGATTGCCGGCTATATGTGTTTGAAGGCGGTTTGCGAAAAAGAAGGGCTTACGGTCTGGTATGCTCCTGAATTGACGCTTTCTGATGGCCCGGAGCGTTATTCAGGTCTTCCGGGCTTGATTTTGATGGCGGTCTTTGATGGCAGAGAGAAAAAGAAGATTGTGGCGAGAAAAGTAGTTGTTAAATCCGGATCAGAAAACATTGTTTTGCCCGATCGTCCAAAAAAGCTTAGTCTGGAAGCATATCGTCAATCCATGTCAGCTTCTTTAGGAACTGGAAGCAAACAAAAGTAATTTATGTCGTTTTGAGCAAGAGCCGCTTTGTTCTATGGGCTTTATTTTTTGTGAGGCTTGTATCCTTTCTGCAGGGACAGGTCATAGAGGGTGTTCTTCTGTTAGATGACGGGGGGCTGCCGGGCGGTGCTGTGGTGAGTTTGGAGAATCTAATGGGGCAGCCGGTGGCAGATTTTACTTTGTTGGAGGGAAATCGTTGGCAGTTGAAAGCGCCGGGTTTTGGCGTATATACTTTTAAGGCCCGGCTTTTGGGCTATGAGCCTTATGATACTTTGCTTCGGCTCAACTCAGATACACTTTATTTGCCCGTGCTTTTGCATCAACAGGTGTTTGAGTTGTCGGGCGTAGAAGTGTTGGGGAAGAGAATTGGCATTAAAGTGATGGGAGATACGGTGCGCTATGAGGTGGATGCATTTTTAGACAGTTTGGATCGAGATTTGGCGGATGTGCTCGAGGATATGCCGGGCGTAAGCATTTCAAATAAGCGTGAGATTTTTTTCTATGGTAAGCGGGTTGATGTATTGTTGATAGATGGGCACAATGTTTTGAACAATCAGCATCAATTGGCTTTGGAGCATGTGCCTCTCAGGCAGGTACAGGCTATAGATTTTATTCAGCATTATCGCGAGGGGATAGATGTTGATGAAGTTGAGCATTCGGAGATTACGGCCATGGATATTCACTTTAAGCAAGAGGAAAAGACAAGGGCGTCGGGCAAAGCGGAACTCCAGGCTGGTTCACTGCTGCGTTATTTTGCCAACATGGATGTGTT
>JALVES010000340.1 GCA_027030635.1 Saprospiraceae bacterium
AAAAGCAAGGTGTGCCGGAGTACGCCTTGCTTTTTTTAGAAAAAATGGTTGGTTTTATAAAAAGCAGGGTGTGCCGGAGCACACCCTGTTTTTCAAAAACGATCGTTTACAGACGATTAATTGCCTGTTTTCACAAACCGCAAGAGGTACCGCTTGCCGTTTTCATCGGTGGCGTGCAGCATGTAAACGCCGTCGGGCAGGCTGCCTGTCTCTACGGAAGGCGTTTCGTCGCCTTCAGCTACGGACAGCGTCTGTGCAGCTACGGTCTGGCCACGCGTGTTGAAGGTTTCTATTTGGTATTTGCCGGAAGGCAGATCCAGATAGAGTCGCCGGCTGACCGGATTGGGGTATCCGTGCAGGTATTGCACATTTTCGGAGTAACCGGAGGGATTGCCAATAGGCGGACCCGGATTGGGAATCAGGGGGCATTCTCCCGGTGTCCACTGCGTTACGCCGTAGTAGTACAGAGCGACGCAGGCATTGGTGTAAGTAACGCCGTCGCAGCCGCAGACGGGCTCGTACTGCTGGGTACATGCAATCCCCGTATTGATCAGCCCTTCTTCGATGCAGATATCGAGGCAGGGCCCTGGCGTCCAGTTGGTTACCCCATAGTAGTTTTGGGCCACGCATTCGTTGAGGTAGGTAACGCCATCGCAGCCACAGACGGGCTCGTAGTCTGTGGGGCACTGTACAGTGGTGTTGATGATGCTCGGGTCTATGCAGAGGTTGTCGCCGGGAATCGGGATGTCTATGAAGACATGGCAGCACCAGCCGCTTTCTTCATCGAGCAACAGCACTTTGATAACGACCACATCACCCGGGCTGGCGCCAATGATTTTTAAGAAGGTGCAGGAGGGATTGCCGGTGTAGTCGAAATGATCGGGGTCTATGGTTACTCCGGCAGGTGATTGCACTTCGAGCAGTACCGTAGTAGGCGTCTGTGAGGTATTGTTGCTCACACAGAAGTTGGGGATGATGTAGGTGTTGCCGTCATTGAAGTAGATGTCTTCTATGCCCGTTACGGTAGCGCAGGGCGGGTCGCAGACGACTTCAATGAACTCCTCACAAACGACGATGATGCTGCCGTCAACAGGGTTGATCGCAGTCCAGATGACTTTAATTTGCACGGGCAGGGCTGTGCCATTGGTGTTGATGCAGAAGAAGAACGGGCCGGAAGGTCCGAGAGGCAGGTAGCCGTTGCCGTTGATGCCTCCGAGGTAGTCGGCCACGAGCAGCGTCGGGGAGGGTGCGCTGACAGCCCAGAGCGAGGAGCCCATGGTGTAATTGCTGAAGGTAACCCCCGGCGTCTGAATTTCGAGCCTGACTCCCGTGAAGAAGTTGGGACAGAAGTCGTTGATCAGATTGACTTCATAGCAGCAATCGTCATCAATGGCTCCGGTATTGTTGCCGGGAGGGTCTATGGGCGTAACCTCTGCATGCACGTTGTCGCAGGGGTCTATGCCCGGCACTTCTATGCAGTGCTCAAAGTGACAACACACATCTCCATCCGTGATCAGGGTAACCGTGAAGCAGGCCGTATCTCCCTGTAGTACGGGGAAGGGCACCGTTACCGTCGTGCTAAACGGCCCTGCCACGCCACCCGGCGGGATGGGGAACATGCCCGGATAGTTGTTGTTGGAGAAGTAGTCGGGCATTCCCGGGAAATTGTTCAAGAGGAAAGAGGTGATGTTGTCGCTGCTGTTGTTTTGCAGATAGAAAGTGTAGGTGTAATGGAAGCCATCGTCGTCGCAGTCAAACTGCAGCACATCCTCTACTATGGCTCCGCAACTGTCCTGGGGCGGGGGCTGGTTGCAGTTGAGGAAGTACAGATTGGGATCAATAATGGCAGGAACACAAAGAGGCGGATTATTGCTGAAGTCAAACTCCAGGACATTTTCTGCAGAGGGCGTCCAGCCGGGGACATCCGCTTCGGTGATGACATAGCTGTTGCCCGGGTAAAGCGCGAGGCCCAGACAACCCGCTGTATCTGTGTAGAGCGTGTCTGTAAAACTCAATTGCACACCATTGTCATACAGCGTCGTCTGAACAATGATGGGCCAGTCGGGCAAGAGGGTGTCAATGTCGGGATCGTACTGCCCGTTGCAGTCTATGTCATGCACTTTACATACCCTGGCGAGATAGGGCTGCGGCTGCATATTGCCGAAATAAGCATGAATGTCCACGCTGCCACAGGGGTCTGTGAAATCCCATGAAAAGTCAAGCGGCAAAGTCGGTACCCAGCCGGGCACATCGAGCTCATAGAAACTGTACAACGCACCCGGAGGCAGGTCAGCGATGTAACATCCAAACTCATTGGTATATACCGTGTCGTAGTAAGCATACCCCACGCCATTGGTATCCTGAGGCGGGACAGAAACAAATCTGACGATAGGCCAGTTGGGCAGCAGGGTATCTACTCCCGGAGTGTAGAGACTGTCGCAGTCGAGATCGTGAAACTTACAAAGCGTGATGATCAGATGGCTTTCATTGTTCCCGAAGTCCAGCCCGTCAATGGGTTGGTTTTGAGCCACGTTGAGCAGGTAAAAACCACCCTGCGGGTAGGTTTGATGCCAATAAGGAGAAAGCGTGCCCTCACTGACTTCATACGTGGCAGGTGCAGGCACTTCGGCGCTCCAACAGCCATTTGCATTGGTGTAAACGGTATCCACCGTGCCCGTGGCGATGTCTGTGATGTAGATCGGCCAGTTGGGCAGGGAAGGCTCGTTGGCATCCCAGATGCCGTCGCAGTCCAGGTCATTGAATTTGCAGCCGCTGAGCGTAGTGGTGGCGGGCGGGTCGCTGTCGCAATTCAGGAAATTGAGATCGCCTGCGATGCCGCCGTCTTGTTGTACCGTGTAATAACCGGAGGCAGGCCCCGTCTGGGTCCAGCCCGAAGGCAGGAACTCAGAGACGGTATAGGTGATCAAGCCCCCTCCCGGAGCAATGGCAGGTACTGTCAGTTCATAGCAACCCGAGGCATCGGTAAGCAAGGCGTAGTTTAGCCCGTTGGTCTGGTCCTGTATGAGAATGGTCCAACCGGGGATGGTGGGCTCATTGGGGTCAATGATGCCGTTGCAGTTGAGGTCGTGGTATTTACAGCCGGCCAGCGTCAACGGAAATCCGTCAAAGCAGTTGCCAAAATTGAGGCCGTCAATGGGCTGGTTGGGTACGACCTGCACTCCATACGTGCCATTGGGGGGGTAGCTGTTCGTCCAGCCGGGGAAAGAACCCTCGGAAACTTCGTAGTACGTAGCTGCAGCCGGAGAGGAGGGCACCTGAGCGCTCCAGCAACCCTGGTCATTGGTTGTGGTAGAGACTACCACATTGCCGCTGGCATCTGTGATGATGATGGGCCAACCGCCGATGGCCGGCTCGTCGGGGTCCCAGATGCCGTTGCAGTTCAGATCGTAAAATTTACATCCGTAAAGTCCGGTAGTCGTTTGTGCAGTCAGACCTGATGTGAAATCAGGTAAATACAGGGTGAAAAAGGAAAAAAGAATGGCGAAGAGTAGGGTGTTTTTGGGTTGCATAGATTTGGAGTTGAGGTTAAAAAAAGTATTCACACCGGTGCCAAACCAAGCTTTGGCCGGATGGTATGCTATTCCGTATTATTTATCTGTGGATGTGGTGAAATCTTACCCCCTTGATTGGGTGCCTTTGTAAATAAGACTCCTTATCTTGGGCAAATGTTAATCCGCTCTTCATTAAAAAATGCTTTTTTGCTCATGAATGGCATTGGGCTGGTCTTATGCCTTTCGGCAAATGGCTGCCGCCCTGCAGAGAGCCCGCGGCCTCAGCCCGCCGTCTATCGCTGGAAGACTTCGCCCGGGCTTTTACCCCCGGAGCGTGCCTGGATGGACTCGCTCGGCATCCGGCGTCTCTACCTGCGCTTTTTCGACATAGACCGCAGTGCAGACCCCGCCCGCCCGCTTCCCGTAGCGCCTTTGCAACTGCCTTTGAAAAACCTGCCCGACAGCGCGGAAGTCGTGCCCGTAGTCTTCATCACCAATCGCACTTTTGAGGCCTTCCTCTCTTTGGAAGAGGAGCAGCAAAAAACTGCAATATCCCAACTGGCCCGCCGCCTGTACGAGAAAATCCGTGCCATGGAAAGCCGTTTGTACGCTTCAGGGGAGCATTTGCCGAAAGGCGTAAAGGTAACAACCCCCGAATGGCAAATGGACTGCGATTGGACGCCGAAGACGCGGGATGCTTATTTCTTCTTCCTCGGAGAACTGCGCCGCCTGTTGCACGACAGCCTTTTGCTTTCGGCCACCATACGCCTGCACCAGGTCAAATATCCCGGGCAGACGGGCATTCCGCCGGTGGACAGGGGCATGCTGATGTTTTACAACATGGACGACGTCAGAGCTGCCGATACCCGCAACTCCATACTCGATCGCTCTGTGGCTTCGGCCTATTACGGGCGCCTCGGCGAATATCCCCTGCCTTTGGATGTGGCCCTGCCCGTGTTTGGCTGGGTGGTCGTCAGGCGGGAGGGGAAGGTGGTACAATTGCTTTCGGGCTTAGATGAGCGGGCTTTGGCAGATACCGCGCGCTTTGAGGCCTTAGATGGAGCAAAACTGTTTCGGGTAAGGCGCAGCACCTACCTCAACGCTTATTATCTTTACGCCGGAGACAGTCTGCGCGTGGAGGGTGTCGAAGCCGATTCTCTGCGTGCCGCCTGGAGCGATTTGCAGATGCGTTTGCCCCGCGAACAGCGCCATCTCGCGCTCTACCACTTAGATACAGCCTCGGTCAATCGCCTGAACCATGAAGAAATACGCCGCATCCTGGATTGGTAAATACCCGCTGAAAGCGCTGCTGAGCTTCGTTTTGTTTTCGGTTGTGTTGCTGTGGTATATGCTGAGCGATGGCCGCAACAGCTATTGCTGGTATTCGCTGATGGAGCCCGGCCTCCTGCCCGAAGAAGCCTCGCCCATAGGGCCTTTGTACCTGCCTTTTGAGGATGTATATGCCTTTTATCGCGAGCAAAAAACAACGCAGGTTCAAGCCAATATTGACGACTGGCGCCGTCGCATGTGTCTTCCCAAAAAATACGAAGCGGGCATTCGGGAGCTGATTTATGAATCCGATCGCTCTACGCTCAAGCAGCTCAAAACGGCTCTGCGCAGCAAGAGCATGAGCCTGCCTTACGCCCTCAAAGGCAATGCCTTTGCCCGCCATTTGCGCAGGCAGGGCTGCTCGGAAACCGTGGACTACCTGCTCTATGCGCTGGATTGCGAGCCCTATGTCGTGGCTACAGATGCCTGGGAGGAGGGGCAGGCTACGGAAATAATGCAGGACCTGATTGAGGAGGGCAAGGAGGCTTTCGCCAAATGCAGTTCCGACTACTTGCGCTTGCGTTATCTGTATCAACTCATGCGCCTGGCCCATTACATGGGCAGCTCCAAACAGGCTCTGCAGCTTTACGATACCCTCATGCCCTTCATCCTCTTGCCCGAGACGACGGTCAAATACGACGACGGGCGGGAGGACTACAGCATCATGTACTTTTGGGTGCAGGAACTGCGGGCCGGAGCTTTGCAGGCCGTAGGGCAGCGGGCGGAGGCAGCCCGCCTTTTTGCTTTTGTCTTTTTGCACCGGCCCGAGCGTCGCGCGAGTTGCTATGCCAGTTTCAAATTGCTGAACGATCAGGAATGGAATCGCGCCCTTTCCCTCTGCGAAGACGATGACGAAAGGGCAACGCTCTACGCTCTGCGGGCCCAACATCCCGACAGCCGCGCCTTGGAAGAGATGCAGGCCATCTATGAGCTCGGCGCTCGTCCGGATTACCTCGAGGTACTGCTGCTGAAAGAGATCAAAGAACTGGAGCGCTCGCTGATGGCTAAGTTCTACCCCTATCAGCGAAAGATACGGCCCGTGCGCTTTGCGAGCTTGCGCGTTCATCCCGACCTGATGAGCTATCTCATAGACCTGCGGGCGTTTGCGCATCAGGTATATGCTTCGGGCCACGCTCCGCATCCCGAGTTGTGGCAAATTGCCGAGGCCTATTTGTTTTTGCTGGCAGGCGATTATGCCGAGGCGCAAAAAGTGCTGAAAGAAGTCCGGGGAAAAATCCCCGAAGGCCCGCTTGCCGACCAATTGAGCGTTTTGGAGGTCTTTGCAGAGATCACCTCTTTTGAAGCGGGCACTTTGCCTCAGGATGTGCAAGCGCGGAAGGCCCTACTCAGCGAGATGGAAATCAGCGCCTACAATTTGCTGGTTGGCAACAAGTGGCTGAATGACAACCCCAATGATGCTCAGCGCACAGCCCTGCGCGCTTATCTGATGGATCGCATGGCGCGTTTATATCGCAGCTTGGAGCACCCTGGCCTGGAGTTCCGATGTCTATACCCTCGCGACTTTTTTCTCAAGCTCAACCCGCAGGAAAAGATCGTGGAGGATTTAAACCAGGTGCTGGACGAGCTGGAGGTGCTGAAGTTGAAACCGGACTCTACCGGCGGTGAGGGCCTGCGCTTTCCATTCAGAAGCGCCTTAACACTGGATAATCAGGGTGGCAGTTTAAAACCGATGCTTGCTGACTTACAGGGGGTGCGCATGTTGCAGCAACTCAATTTGTCAGCGGCTATCACTTATCTCAATGAGGTGCCGCCTTTTTTGCGGGATGAATTTGGTACGGGCATCCCTTTCAGGCTTCCCTGGGAGGAGGTCTTCAGGGATACGGCAAACCTGACTGTGGAAGACTCGTCTATCATTTTTAACCGATATGAATTTGCACAGGAATTGCACAGCCTTCGCTACAAGATAGAGGCCAATGTAGATGACCCCTCTAAGTTGTATTTTAGAATGGGCCTGGGCTTGTACAACACCACTTTCTTCGGCCCGGCCTGGATACTGCGCGACAATTACCGCGATCCGGAGAACTGGAAGCGCCTCAGCACCGACAGCATTTACCCCTATCCCGGAGCGCCTTACGGCAATGTGGAAGTCATGGATGTGGATATGCCGCTTTACTACTTCCGCCAGGCCATCACCCATGCCAAGCTGCATGACAACTATGAGCTGGCAGCTCTTGCGGCATACATGGCTGCAATGTGTGAGCAAATCAAATACTTTCAGAGCAAGCAATTCCCGGGCATCCCCAAGGACAATGTCATACCGCGGGTGCCCGATGAATACCGGACTTATTTCCGGATGCTTCACACGGACTTTCGCGATACGGATTTTCACATGGATTTGTTAGATGAGTGTCTTTATTTCCGCAACTACGTCATGCGCACGGACAGCGCTTTTTTCAGCCAGTAATCAGGTAAACTCCAGGCGTGTTTGTTCTCCATAGCTTTTGGGGTTTTCCAAGGCCAGCAACTGCCGTTTCATGTCCAGACCGTAGTAAAAACCGTGCAGCTCGCCGCTGGTGGCAATGACTCTGTGGCAGGGCACGATGATGGGCAGCGGATTGCGCCTGTTGGCCTGACCAACTGCCCTGACGGCTTTGGGCTTGCCGATGCGGCGGGCAATTTCGAGATAAGAAGCCGTGTGCCCGTAAGGGATGTTCATCAGTTCCGTCCAGACGGCGCGGTAAAAATCCGTGGCCTCGCTCCAGTCTAAGGGCAGGTCAAAGTTTTTCAGCCTTCCGGCAAAATAGGCCTGCAGTTGCTCCCGGGCTTCTCGCATGAAATCGTACAGCTCAGGGCTGTCTTCCCCGGCCTCTTCAAGCAATTGAAGGCGCTTCAGGCCTGAGGAGGAGGCAGTCAATTTCCAATGGCGCAGGGTTTTGCCTTTGGTGCTTAGTTCGAAGGGGGAGGGGAGGTAGAGGTGTTTCATGGTGAAGATAATTGAAAATTGGAGAATGGAGAATGACCTCTCCGTGAACACTCCGTGAGCGCCGTGAACTCCGTGGTGAAAAGAAAGGAAGACCCCGAGCCGGACTCTTTTGAATATCGATTAACGATTAACGATTTTTGATTTTTGATTTGGGCCCGACCAAAGGTTCTGCCTGCCTGCGGCCCTCATCCCGTCCACAGATTACACAGATTGAGCCCCGATTTCACCCATTCCCCCGATTCAACCGCTTTCCCCGATTTCACCAACAGACAACCGACAACCAATTCCGCCAATTCCGCCGATTACACCGATTTCACCACTTCCTCCGCAAACTCCTCCACCTCCCGCTTCTCCGTGGAAAAGTTGATGCCCATAGCGATGAGTTTTTTTCCGGAGGAGCGGTACTTGTCGAGATAGCCCCTTTCTTTGATTTGGTTGAGGGCTTCTTCAGCGGATTGGTCTATTTTAAATTCTATGGCATAGACTTTGTCGTCTAATTCCACCAGTACATCGGCCCGGCCTCGGGCGGTATTGACTTCGCTGTGGATGTCTATGCCGATGTAGTCGAAGAAGATGTGGATGAGCAGGTGATAGACGCGCTCTTTGTCTTCGTACAACTGATGAGGCAGGTTATAGAGGATTCTGTTGAGGGTGTTTTTGAGCAGCTCAAAGTCTTCCGTCTGCAGGGCGCGGCGGGCATCCTGGACGGGCTTGCTTCCCAGGCCCGGCTCCAATTTGGCGAAAGCCCCGAGGAGGTATTCCAACATGGATTCTTTGACCTCGCGGTTTGGGTAGCCCAGAGTGTAGAGACGGGTTTTCGAGTCGTATTTTTTTACCGTCAGATAACCCGTCTGGAAGAGCAGGGCGCCTGTGGGGATGTCCTTGCTGATTTGAAAAGCTTCGAAGAA
This sequence comes from Saprospiraceae bacterium, assembly GCA_027030635.1. GTDB lineage: Bacteria > Bacteroidota > Bacteroidia > Chitinophagales > Saprospiraceae > WGBN01. Next base: position 8,694 of record JALVES010000340.1, read on the forward strand.
AGACTCGCCCACCTCCATGCCATCGAAGT
>JALVES010000341.1 GCA_027030635.1 Saprospiraceae bacterium
CAACGCGAATTAAAAACTAAAACCATGACGTTTTTAACTCAAAACTTAACCTCTTGGCAACCCAAAGTTACAACTTTTTCAAAAATTTTTTGCTATGTTCACAACATAGCATCTGACAACACCCCCAAAAACTTCCTCGCCACAAACATCCTCGTGCTGTCTAACGACTCCAAAGCGTAGCCGCCAATGTGGGGTGTAATGATCAGGCGAGGGTCGCGTTTGGCGAAAGCCCATAGAGGGTTTTCTTCCGGTACCCGGCCGCTCCAAGAGCTGTCGCCCTTCAACACATCCAAAGCTGCTCCTCCGAGATGGCCGCTTTCGAGAGCTTCCAACAGAGCTTCCTCACAGACCACCTCTCCACGGGAAGTGTTCACCAAAAAAGCTCCGGGCTTCATTTGGGCCAGTTTTCCGGCATCCATAAAGTTTGCATTTTCTGCCGTGCCGGGAATGTGCAAACTCACAAAATCGCTTTGGGCCAGCAAATTTTCCAGGCTGCTTTTTTCAATGCCTTCCGGCAAGTTTTGCAACTGCCGTTCATCGGTGTCGAAAACCAATACGCGCATGTAAAACGCCTGTGCATAGCGAGCCACCAGGCGACCCAAACGGCCGTAGCCGATGATGCCCAGCGTATTCCCGCTCAACTCCCTGCCCAGAAAGGGCTCCCGCTCCCAGCGGCCCGACTCCACAGCCCTCACAGCTGCAGGCAGGCGCCGAATGAGCGCCAGCAAAAGCGCTATGGTGTGCTCCGAAGTGCTGCGAATGCTCTGCAAATACTCCGTCTCGCCCTTTAAGCTGATGAGCTGAATGCCCCGCTCAGCGGCAGCTTCCAAGTCTATGTGATTCAAACCCGTCGTGGGCGTTACCAGGTATTTCACAGTCGGCGCCGCATCCATCATCTCAGCCGTAAACGACAGGCCAAGGCGCAGAAAAACGGCCTCATAGGGCCTGGCAAGCAGTGCGCTCAACAGCTCTGCATCAGAGCTGATCTCTACGTAATCCACTTCTCCCGCCGAGGCCAACAGCTCTCGCACTTCTTTTCCGTAACGCCTCGGTTCCAAGTGCAAAATTTTCATTGGCCCTGTATTTCTCCCCGAAGCATGAGAAATTCCGCGTAGCGGAAATCGGAGAGGGAATCTATGTTCACAGCCCGCTCGGGCTCTATGATGAGCGCACGGCAGTCGGCACCTTTAAAGGAGTTTTGCAAAAGCACCTCCCTGCGCGTCAGATAAATATCGCCGGAGCGAATGTACATAGGCGGCAACTCCTGGCGGGGCTGATTTTCGTAAGCCTCGCAAAAAGGCGGGTCTATGAGGCGATCGCCCGAAAGGTATTTCATGCGTGCCGGATGAAAAGGCCCCACATCTGTTACGCTGATGACGCTGTCGGCGCCGGTCTCCTCAAGCAATTCAATCGCCTTGTCAATGTCCGAAGCCAGGCGAAAAGGCGTGGTAGGCTGCAGCATCATCACGGCATCGTATTCCTGCCCCTCCTGCGCTTCCACCCACTCCAAAGCGTGTAAAACCACCGGCAAAGACTTGGCTTCATCCGTCGCCAATGCTGCCGGCCGCATAAAGGGCACCTCTACACCCGCAGCCCGACCAACCTCCGCAATGCGCAGATCGTCGGTAGATAAAACAACCCGCGTAAGCAACCGGGCCGCCAAAGCCTGCTCGGCCGTATAAACCAACAAAGGCTTCCCCGCCAATGGCCGAATGTTCTTGTCGGGAACGCCTTTAGAGCCGCCTCGCGCAGGGATGATTCCCAATACTCGCATACTTAAATTTTAATTGGGGTTTCCTTAACAATGGTTCATTAATTTTTTTGGCTACCTGTCTCCATTAGAAACCAAGCTATCAAGTTGAACAGGCTAAAAAATCCGCGAAAACCCGCGTCATCCGCGTCATCCGCGTTCTATCATGTCACTATTGACGGTAAGCAACAATGCCGTAATAGAACGCGGATTTTCGCGGGTGCGGCGGATTTTCGCGGGTTTAAACCAGTTCAACCTGATAGCCTGTTTTCCAAAGGAAACAGGTGGCCCAAAACTTAATGAACCATTGTTAAAAAATCTCTCTCGATTTTGTGAGTAAAAAACTCTCTCAAAGTGCTACCTCTGAAAACTCAACCCCAAATACACACAATCCCCTGCCGCCAACACCTCTTCGGGCTCGAACAGCCTCCAGGTATCAAAAACCACGGGAGTTGAAGTCATTAAAGGTAACACTTCCTCAAAAAGGGTGTCGCGATAAGACCTGTGGTTATTCAGAAAAAGAACGGCATCGGCATTTTTATAGCCTTCCGGCAAATCCACCGGCGACAGGCCAAAGGCTTTAATTTCTTCGTGCGAAGCTACCGGATCGTGAGCCCGTACTTCCACGCCTTTTTGCAACAGTTCATGCGCAATGTCAATGGAGGTGGAATTTCTCAAATCGCCCGTCTCCGGCTCGCCCTTAAAGGCCAGGCCGCAGACCAGCACGCTGCGCAAGTCTTTTTTCATTTGCCGAAAGGCATCAAACAATCTCTTTACAACAAAGCCGGTCATTTGCTCATTGATGCTTCTTCCGTGCAGGAAAAGGGGCTGCTCGATGCCCGCCTTTTCAGCCGCAGCCGAGAAGATGTAGGGGTCTTTGGTCAGGCAGGGACCGCCGACGCCCGGGCTGGGCAGGGGAATGGGATTGCGCGGATAGCCCTGATTGGCTGCTTTGATGGTGCGCACAATGTCCACATTGTAGAGAGCCGCCAGTTGCGCGACCTGATTGGAAAAGCTAAACACCAAATCCCGAAAACTATTGTTTAACAACTTGGCAATTTCGGCCTGCTCCAAAGAATCCAAGCGCACAATGGTAGGCGTAATGTCGCGAAACATGGCAGCCGTAGCCTCTACGCTCTCCTCCGTCAACCCGCCGATGAGTTGGGGGAGGTTGCGCAACTCCTCCAGGGCCTTGCCCTCGGCCGTGCGCTCGGGAGCAAAGGAGAGAAAGAAATCCACGCCGCCCTTTAAACCCGATTCGCGCTCCAATATGGGAAGCACCACCTCGCGCGAACTACCCACCGGCACCGTAGAGCGCAAGACCACCAAATCCCCCCTGCGAAGTACGCGCCCCACCATTTCGGCGGCGCTCTCCAAATACCTCAAATCGGGCTTTTTTTGGCCATTACCCGCAAGCGGTGTGCCTACCGCAATGATATAAACCTCCCCGTCCTCAGGCATCTGTGAAGCGGGAAAAAAGTGGTGGTTCAACTGCCTGTGAAAAATCACGTCCAAACCGCGCTCGTGGATGTGAGCACGCCCCTGCTGCAATTGCTCAATGAGCCCGGGCTGTACATCAAAGCCGGTTACGTAAAAACCATGTTCGGCTAAAATCAAAGCCAGGGTGAAGCCCACATAGCCCATCCCCAGCACCACGATGTGCCGGTGTAAAGCTACGCGCTGCTCCCACAATTGGTGGTAGGGGAGCACCCGTTGTGGTCGCTGCCGGTCATCTACCAACACGATTTTTCCGAGAAATCGCCTGCTCTTGCGGCCGGAAGCCTTGAGTTTTTCCGGCAGTGCCTCGAGGATTTGCCGGAAGGAATAATGGTCCGGAAAAAATATGGGCGAAGCATTCATCACCTGCCGGGCCGGTAAATCAAAGCTGCGATGCCTGGCACTGGCCCGACGAATGTCGCCATCGGTGATGGTGCCAATCAAGCGGCCTTCCGGGTCCGTAACCAGTGCGATACCAGCCGGCAAACCCTGTTTGACGGCCTGCTCCAACTGCAGCATCACCTCGAGCAAGGGCATTTCAGGCCTTACGCAAAGAAGCTCTAAAGGGTTTTTGGATTTCATTTTTGGGGTATTAACAGACTACGCACGCAATTTGTCCAACAAAAAACGGGCAGCGCCTTCTATGCCGTTCAAGGGCTGTTCGCGCAGGCAGGAGTGGTATTTTCTGAGGTTTTTGTCTTGTAATGCTTTCATCACGGCCGGCAGCACTGCGCTCTGAGCGACATCTATGCCCAGGCCCAATTCTTCAACCCGCCGACCGAGGTATTCCATCTCCACATTGCCCGCTTCATACACGGCAAGAACGGGCGTTCCGGCCTGCACGCAATCGGTCAGCGTTCCCACTCCCGGCCGGCAAATCACCAAGTCGGTCGCATGAAAATCTTCAGGACCAAAGCCAAAAGGTTCTGCCTCGGTACTGCCCGCTTTTCGCGCTTCCGCCAGCAAATCGCCGGCCAGCGATAAAGAAGAGAATCCGGCTTTCGCCAAATCCGATACGGCTTGCAGCAGCAGCTCCCGGGCCATACCCGTTCCGCCGCCTAAAACAGCTATGCGGGCCCGGCGGGCTTCGGGTCTGTTTTTTTTCTCCGGCATGCGTTTGCCTTGAGCGAAAAAGCCCAAACCCACAGCCTCAGTCAAAGCCTTTACCGAAGGCATCGCCAGACGCTCCACACAAAGCATAGGCGGCCGGTGCTCTTTCAGTAAAGCACGCTCTCTACGCACAAATTCCTGCACAGCAGTCTCCGCCGGCCAGGCCTTTTCCAACACATCGCTCCAAAGAAAATTCCCCGACAAAACGGCATCCGGACGATGCGCCAAAACGCCGGTGAGGTTATCACTCAAGACGACTTTGGCCTCCCAAAAAGCCGGCAAATCCTCCAGCAAAGACTCCCAACTCAAAAGGCTGCCGTCCCGATAAGCCCCCGCCTCCAATTCCCAGCGAACGCCCTTCACGCCCTCCGGAAAAAAATGCCACTTCCACTCCGGATGCGCCAACTTCTCCCAGCCCCTCAAGCGCTCCCTCGCCCCCGCCGGAGCCAACAGACTCACCTCCAAACCGGGCTCAAGCCCGCTCAAAGCGTGCAAAATCCCCACCACGCGCTTAAAATGGCCAAGACCATTGGAGCAAATGAGAGCAAAAAACTTCAAATGAAAAAAGCAGTTCTATGAAATCAATTTTACCACGGCGCTCACGGAGTACACGGGGAGTACACGGAGAAATTGCCATGCTCTCTGTGCCACCCTGAGCTGGCAAAAGCCGTCCTGATGGGGCTATGATTGTCACGCTCATCACGCATCACGTTCGTTACGTTCATTACGTTTTTATTTCACGCTAAAACGCTAAGAAGATTGGATTCATATCCGAAACGCACAACCCAACGACCACAGCCATTTCCCCCTGCAAATTTGGTCATATAAGACGCTAAGGAGCCCGTTTCTAAGCATAGTTGGGTTAAGATTGCCACGCCCGTTACGCATCACGTTCATCACGTTCGTTACGTTCGTTACGTTCATCACGCTCATCGTCAGAATCACAGATTACACAGATTAACGGATTTCACGGATTTCCTGTTTTTCGCTAAGCTGCTCACGCCCGTCACGAAAAAGCTACTAAACATTAGATTAACGCTAAACGCTAAACGCTAAACGCTAAACCCTAAACAAATAACAAACCACTACCTTATGAACCCCATTCTCATTGCAGAATTTTGCCAAAACCACAACGGCCGTTGGGAGTTGGTCGAGCGCATGGTGGAGGAGGCCGCAGCGGCCGGAGCGGATTACGCCAAGTTGCAGACCATACGCTCGCGGGAGTTGACGCATCGCCCTCGTTTTGATGAGGGGGAGTTTTATCCCGATGGCCGTGTGAAGACCATTAAGCGGCCGTATGAGGCCGAGTTGAAGCGGCTGTCTGCTCTGGATTTGAGTCTGGAGCAGGAGGCCAAATTTATTGAGCTGTGCCGGAAGGCCGGCATTCGATCTATGACTACGGTTTTTACCCGCAGCGGCGTGCAAGACGTGAAAGAGCTGGGGTACGATGCCATTAAGATAGCGAGTTATGACTGTGCTTCTTATCCGCTTTTGCGGGATGTAAAAGAGGTGTGGGATAAGCTCTTTGTTTCTACCGGAGCTACTTTTGATGAAGAGATTGAAAAAGCCGCTGAAGTTTTATCGGGCGCTGATTACGAGTTTTTGCATTGTGTAACGATTTATCCCACGCCTTTGGAGGAAGTGCATTTGCGGCGCATGGAGTGGTTGAGGCAGTTTACGCCCCGCGTAGGGTTTAGCGATCACAGCAAGCCTTCTGAAACCGGCCTTTGGGCCTCCAAGGCCGCTTTGGCCTTTGGCGCTTCCTGCATTGAGCGCCACTTCACCGTGCTGGCTCCGGACGAAACCCGCGACGGGCCGGTATCTGTCAATCCGGAGCAGTTGCGGGAATTGCGATCATTTGCCGAAAGGCCCCGCGAAGAGCGCCTGGAGATTTTGAAGCGCGAGTTCCCTGGCTGGGAAGTGATGTTGGGCAATGCCCACCGCCCCCTTTCTGAGCAAGAGCTGTTGAATCGGGATTATTACCGCGGGCGTTTTGCCTCCAAGGTGGATGGGAAGGTTGTTTATAATTGGGAGTGAGTTTATGTGTGGTAAACTATCTCATAAGGCCACCCGCTCCCCCGGCCCCTGAAGGGGAGGGCCACCCGCCTCATTAATGAACGATTGTTGTCAAGACCAATTTGTTATCTGATTTCTCATGGCTTTGCCTCTCGCATGGTCTTTCAGACCGGCTTGTTGGGTAAGTTGACGGAGGCGGGGCAGGCTGCGGCTGTGATTGCTCCGGATGCTGAGGATGCCAATTTGAAGGAGTTTTGCGAGGAGCAAAGAGTAGAGTTGTATCAGTATCGCCCCCGTGCGAATTTTTTTACGGTGGATTATCTGTTTAAGCGGAAGTATTTTTTGGAGGACATCCGCAAGAATCCCGCTTTGTGGGCGAAGCATTTGCGGGTTGCTTATGGCGGTACGTCCTGGAATCCGTACATACGCTTGCGGCCCTGGTTTTATTATGCCGTATATTGGTTGGTGCAGCGCTTTCCGGTTTTGCGGAAGCGGTTTTTGCGTCGGGAGGAGCGCTTGTTGCGAGACCCTGCAGCCGAGGCGCTTTTGCGCGAGATCAACCCCGCTTTGGTGGTGGCTACGTATCCGATCAACTTGCCGGAGTCTGTTTTGTTGCGGGCGGCGCGGCGTTTGGGGATACCGACGGTTATTCATTTGCTGAGTTGGGACAACATTACCTGCAAGGGTTATTTCCCGGCCCTGGCAGATGATTACATTGCCTGGGGGCCGATTATGAAGGAGGAGTTTATCGAGTATTACGGCATGGATGAAGAGCGCGTATATGCCTGTGGCGTGCCGCATTTTGACCAGCACGTGCCTTTCCGGAAACGCTTGGAAGCGGAGGGGCCCGGCCCGGGCATAGCGGCGGAGCATTTGGAGAAATTGGGTTTGCAGCCCGATAGGCCTTATTTGTTTATGGCCTTGAGCTCGCCGGTCTTTTGTCCGAGGGGAATAGATGTGGCGGAGTGGTTGGCGCGCAAGGTGGAGGAAGGGGCCTATGGAGAGGAGATGCAGTTGATTGTGCGTCCCCATCCGCAAAATGTGCAGAGCAATATGGCCGATTTTTCCTGGTTGCCCCGCCTGCAGGCATTGGAGAGCGAGCGCGTGGCGGTGGATTATCCCGATCTGGTGAAGAGTAAATTGCCCTGGAGCATGCAGGCCAAAGACATGGAGCGGCTTTCGGCGCTTCTGGCCGGTGCGGCCGTAACCATCAACTTTGGCTCAACGGTATCCATAGATGCTTTAATGGTAGGGCGGCCGGTGGTCATTTCCGCTTTTGACGGAGATGAGCAATTGCCCTGGTGGCAGTCGGCCCGCCGGCAGATGGATTACGATTATTACAAGAAATTAATAGACATGGGCGGCGTGAAAGTGGCTTACGACTACGAGCAATTTGACGAATTGCTTCGGAGCTATATTGCCGAACCCGAAGCCGATCGCGAAGCCCGGGAGTACGCCCTGCGCCGCGAGTGCGGTGTTCCCGACGGGCGTGCCACCGAGCGCGTGGCGGAAGTGTTGTTGAAGTTGGCGAGGCGGCAGCAGCTTGCTGAGCCGATAGCGAAATCGCATGAGTGATTTTTGTCCCTTTGTGGTTTTTGGTCCTTCAAAATCGGGTACGACCTGGTTGCAGAAGAGTTTGGATGCGCATCCGGATTTGCGTTGTCATTTTCAGTTGCCGGTATTTTTCTTTGAGGATGGCGGGCGGCAGTTGGCTGTACGTGGGCGCGCTGTTTTCAGCGCTTTGCGCAGTCCGTTTCGCGAGTTGTTTGAGGGGGAAGAGGAGGCGCGCTATTGGGTTCGCCTGAGGTATTTTCAGCGGCTGCGGCCTTTGTTGGAGCGGGAGGTCCGGGAGCTGGCAGAGCGTCATGCCGAGGCGGCGCATCCGGATTTGTTGAGGGAAACATTGCTGGAGACTTACCGGGCTCTGGCAGAGCGATTTTTACAGGATGTGCCCGGCAAAAAGCACTACGGCACCAAGGCCACTACGGATTTGGATTTCTTTTTTGAGCTTTATCCGCAGGGCAAAGTGGTGGGTATTGTGCGGGATGGTCGCGATGTGGCTGTGTCGAAGCGTTTTCACATGCAACGGCGGGGCGCTTATTACCACGGCGATGAAAAAAAGCGTTGGCTGTATCTGCTGAACCACTACCGCCCTACCCGCCTGCTCGTGAAGGCATTGCAGAAACGCTTTGGTTGGTTTGGCGAAAGCCATTACCGAACTTACGAGAGCGGGAACATGCGCTTCGTGCCCTCTGCGCTGAAGAAATTCGCCACCGATTGGAAGCTGACTGTTGAATATTTACTCGACCACAAACGGCAGCGCCCTGCA
>JALVES010000342.1 GCA_027030635.1 Saprospiraceae bacterium
GCGGCCGTGCCGATGCTATTGTGGAATTTGACGACAAGGTCTATTGCTTTGAGTTTAAATTGGACCGCTCGGCTCAGGAAGCCTTAGAACAACTCAAAAGCAGAGGCTATGCAGACAGGTATCGCAATACAGGGAAAAAAATTATCCTCATGGGCGTCAACTTCTCGTCGGAAAAGAGGGAGGTAGATGAATTTGCGGTGGAGACTATACAAGCCTCCACCAGCTAATTTCACTTTGTGCAAACAACCCGCTCCACTTTCACGAGTTTATCTCCGGCATAAAACAGCAGATAGTACACACCTGCTGCAGGAAGGACAAAACTTCCTCTTGAACCGGACATCTCTGCCGTACCAAGCCGCTCCCCCCAAGCATTGAGTAAGTTGCACGACCAAACTCCCATGCCTTCCGGTCTTTGACTTCGGGCATTCAGTTCAAAATACACTTCCCGACTTGCCGGATTTGGATACACGAGCAGTTGCCCGGCCTCAGGCGAAGAAGTGCCGACAAAAAGAATTCCGGTATCTATAAAAATGGTGTCTTTAAGCAGACCAATGTCAATTGGACAGCTATATACCCGCGTTACATAGCTATCCCCTATGGTCATTTCCGTAGAGCCCGAGCCTCCTTCAAAGCAAATGGAAAAGAGCTGCGAGCCATCGGGCAGGGTAAGGAAAGAATCCAAGGGGGGACAAGCCGTAGTGTCCATCACCTTCCATGCAAAAGACAAAATTCCTTCCTCCTCATCCACTTCAACCAAAGCATCCGGCGGCAAAACATCCGGCCCGAGCTGCACATTGAGTACGGTAAGGGGATTCCATACTATGGAAAAATTCATCTCCTGGATCTTATTAAAATCGTCAATCCGGAAATCCAGGCAGGCGGTGTCTCCAGGCTCTACAAACAGGTTTCCCGTGCCTATGTTCAAACGCGGCTGAGCTGTCATTTGAACAGTCAGGAGGCAAATCAAAAAAGAGAACAGAGGTGTAAATACATGTTTCATGGTGTAAACGGTTTTATGGTGAAAAAATCGGATATGGTAAAAGCTCGAGAGGGGACGCAAATCACAGGCCCCGCCCGAACTAATACTTAATGCAAACGTTCTTGGCCTCCGTAAAAAAGCGCAGCACCTCCTGTCCGCCCTCACGGCCGACGCCCGATTGTTTCACGCCGCCGAAGGGCGTGCGCAAGTCGCGCAGCATCCAGCAGTTGATCCAGACGATGCCGGCTTCCAGGCCCTCGGCCATGCGGGAGGCGCGGCTGATGTCTTGAGTCCAGACGGTAGAGGAGAGGCCGTAGCGGACGCCATTGGCCAGTTGCAGAGCCTCCTCCTCGGTGTCAAAGGGTTGGATGCTGACAACGGGGCCGAAAATTTCTTCCTGATTGAAGCGACAGTCGTTGCCCAGGCCTTCTACCACGGCAGGCTTGAGGAAATAGCCATTGGCCAGCTTGCCATCCAACTCGGGTTCAGTGCCTCCACATAAGATGGTGCCTCCCTCCATTTCTGCCAGCTCGAGATAAGATTGGACTTTCTCTTTGTGCTCTTTGGAGATCAAGGCTCCGAGGTCGGTGGTTTTTCCAAAGGGATCTCCCACTTTGAGAAAGCGCGTGCGCTTGACCAGCTCATCGCGAAACTTCTCATACAGCGGGCGCTCTACGAGGATGCGCGAACCACAGAGGCAGATCTGGCCGTTGTTGGAAAAGGAAGAGCGCAGGGTATCCACCATCATTTGGTCAAAATCGCAATCTGCAAAGATGATGTTGGGGTTTTTGCCGCCCAATTCAAGGGATATTTTTTTGAATTCCGGCGCGGCCAGGCCGGCAATGCGCCTGCCCGTTTTGGTACCGCCGGTAAAAGAAATGGCTTTGACCTGAGGATGGGTAACGATGGCCTCTCCCGTTTTAGGCCCCAGGCCGTGTACGATGTTCAGCACGCCGGCAGGGAGGCCGGCTTCCATACAGGCCTTACTGAGCAGAAAGGCCGTCATGGGCGTCAGCTCGGAGGGCTTGGCCACCACGCAATTGCCGGTAGCGAGGGCCGGAGCAATTTTCCAGGTGAAGAGGTAAAGCGGCAAATTCCAGGGCGAAATACAGCCCACGACGCCCAGCGGTTGTCTCAGCGTGAAGTTAAAAGCCTGCTTCTCCATGTAGTGCGCATCGCTGCTAAACTGCACCATGGCCGTGGCAAAGAAGCGAAAATTCGACACGGCACGGGGGATGTCCACGGTAGAAGACATGCTCAAAGGCTTGCCGGAGTCCGTACTTTCCGCTTTCGCAAACTCCTCTAAGTTTTGTTCGATGATGTCGGCAATGCGCATCAAAATGCGAAAGCGCTTTTGAATCCCAATGGCCGACCATTTGGCGAAAGCCTCCGAAGCAGCCTCTACAGCCTGCGCCACATCTTCCGCATCGGAGTCGGGCAAATAAGCATACACCTCCCCCGTGGAAGGATTGTAGTCGTCTATGTAATTTCCCGAAAGGGGAGGCACCAAAGCCCCGTTGATGTAATTTTTGATGTATTTGTCAGAAGCAGCCATGAAGTAAAGTTGAGAAATCGTCTGTATTTGACAAAGATACTCTTTTTTGCCTTAATCCTCCCCGCATTAAAGCGCCTCACATTTCCCATTCTTCCTTACCTTTGCGTGCAATTTGGCACCATCGCAAATTGCCCTACATGCCCAAAGACACATCCATCCGTTCCGTCCTCATCATAGGCAGCGGGCCCATCGTCATCGGTCAGGCCTGCGAATTTGACTATTCCGGCTCCCAGGCAGCGCGCGCACTGCGCGAAGAAGGCATCGAAGTCAGCCTCATCAACTCCAATCCGGCAACCATCATGACCGACCCCATGATGGCCGACCACATTTACCTGCTGCCCCTGACGGTAGAAAGCTTAGAGCAAATCCTGCAAGAGCGCGACATAGACGCCGTGCTGCCCACCATGGGCGGCCAAACAGCCCTCAACCTCGCCATCGAAGCCGGCAGGCAAGGCCTGTGGGAAAAACACGGCGTCCGCCTCATCGGCGTGGACCTCGACGCCATCGAACGCACCGAAAACCGCGAGGCCTTCCGCCAACTCATGATAGATACCGGCCTGAGCGTGGCACCCTCCATCATCGCCAACTCCTTCCTCGAAGGCAAGGAAGCCGCCCAGGAAATCGGCTTTCCCCTCGTCATCCGCCCCTCTTACACCCTCGGAGGCTCGGGCGGCGGCTTTGTACACAAACCCGAAGACTTCGACGAAGCCCTGCGCCACGGCTTAGAAATGTCGCCCACCCACGAAGTGCTGGTCGAAAAGGCCGTACTCGGCTGGAAGGAATTTGAACTGGAATTGCTGCGCGATGCCAACGACAATGTCGTCATCATCTGCACTGTGGAAAACATTGACCCCATGGGCATACACACCGGCGACAGCATCACGGTAGCGCCTGCCATGACGCTGTCCGACCGGGCCTACCAAAACATGCGCAACCAGGCCATCACCGCCATGCGCGCCCTGGGCAACTTCGCCGGCGGCTGCAATATCCAGTTTGCTCTCAACCCCCAAACCGAAGAGCTGATCGTCATCGAAATCAACCCCCGCGTATCGCGCTCCTCGGCCCTCGCCAGCAAGGCCACGGGATACCCCATCGCCAAAGTGGCCACCAAGCTCGCCATAGGCTACCGACTCGACGAACTCAAAAACCAAATCACCGGCACCACCTCGGCCTTCTTCGAACCCTCGCTCGATTACGTCATCGTCAAAATGCCGCGTTGGAACTTCGAAAAATTCCAGGGCTCCGACCACCAGCTGGGCCTGCAAATGAAATCGGTAGGCGAAGTCATGGCCATAGGCCGAAGCTTCACCGAAGCCCTGCAAAAGGCCTGCCAGTCGCTCGAAAACGGCCGCATGGGCCTGGGCGCCGACAAAAAAGAATGGATCAAAACCGAAGACATCATCAACCGCATCGAACACCCGAGCGAAGACCGCATCTTCCGCATCAAAGATGCTCTGCGCCTCGGCGTGCCGGTCAAGACCATCCACAAACTGACGCGCATAGACCCCTGGTTTCTCAACGAAATCAAGAAACTGGTTAAACTCGAAACCCGTCTCATGCGCTACAATGTGGCCGAAGACCTGCCGGCCGACTTCTTCCTGCTGCTCAAGCAAAACGGCTACTCAGATGCCCAAATCGCCTGGCTGATGCGCATTCGGGAAGAAGAGGTTACCCGCCGGCGCAAAGAGCTCAACATCCGCCGCACTTACAAAATGGTGGACACCTGCGCCGCCGAATTTGAGGCCCAAACGCCTTACTTCTACTCCACCTTCGAAACCGAAAACGAAAGCATCCCCACCGATCGCGAGAAAATCATCGTGCTGGGCAGCGGACCCAACCGCATCGGGCAAGGCATAGAATTCGACTATTGCTGCGTGCATGGCATCCAGGCCATCAAAGAAGCCGGCAAAGAGGCCATCATGGTCAACTGCAATCCCGAAACCGTTTCCACCGACTTCGACCTGGCCGATAAGCTGTACTTCGAACCAGTCTTCTGGGAGCATCTCGAAGAAATCATCGAACTGGAAAAGCCCGCCGGCGTCATCGTCCAGCTCGGTGGCCAGACAGCCCTGAAACTGGCCCGCAAACTGCACGAAAAGGGCATTCCCATCATTGGCACCGATTTCGCCAACATGGACCTGGCCGAAGACCGCGGCGCTTTCTCAAACCTGCTCAAAGAGCTCAACATTCCTTACCCCAAATACGGCGTAGCTCATGATGCCGACGAAGCCCTGCAAATCGCCGCCCAAATTCCCTACCCACTGCTGGTGCGCCCCTCCTATGTGCTCGGCGGCCAACGCATGCGCATCGTCATCAACGACGAGGAATTGGAGCGCCAGGTGCTCAGCATCTTCAAGCACCTGCCCGACAACAAGGTGCTCATTGACCAATTTCTCGAAAGAGCCAAAGAAGCCGAAATTGACGCCATTTGTGATGGCGAAGAGGTACACATCATGGGCATCATGGAGCACATCGAGCCCGCCGGCATTCACTCCGGCGACAGCTCGGCCATGCTACCCACCTACAGCCTCTCCGTACAGGCAGTCAACACCATGGTGGAATACGCGGAAAAACTGGCCAAAGCCCTCCACATCAAGGGGCTGATCAACATCCAGTTTGCCATCAAAGACGATGAGGTCTATGTGATTGAAGCCAATCCGCGCGCCTCGCGCACCACGCCCTTCATTGCCAAGGCCTACCAGGTGCCCTATCTCAACATCGCCACCAAAATCATGCTGGGCACGCACAAACTCAGGGATTTTTCCATCAAAGCGCGCCCCTCCGGCTACGCTCTGAAAGTGCCCGTATTCTCTTTCGACAAATTCCCGAAGGTGGACAAAAACCTCGGGCCCGAAATGAAATCCACCGGCGAGGCCATCTATTTCATCAAAGACCTCACCGACCCCTACTTCCGCAAGCTCGATAACCGCCGTTATATGTACCTTAGCAGGTGATTGGAGTTGTACAAAAACACAACAAATGGAGACAAAAAAAGACATCGTAACCGATTGGCTGCCCAGATATACGGGCATGGAACTGAACGAATTTGGAGAGTACATCCTGTTGACCAATTTTTCCAACTACGTGGAGCTGTTTGCAGACTGGAGCGGAGCGGAAATCAAAGGCACGCACAAACCCATGCAAGCAGCTACGGCCGAAGGCATCACCATCATCAACTTCGGCATGGGCAGCCCGAATGCCGCTACCATCATGGATTTGCTTTCAGCCATCAGGCCCAAGGCCGTGCTCTTCCTCGGCAAATGCGGAGGGCTGAAAAAGAAAAACACCATAGGCGACCTCATCCTGCCCATCGCAGCCATACGCGGAGAAGGTACCTCCAACGACTACTTCCCGCCGGAAGTGCCTGCGTTGCCGGCCTTTGCGCTGCAAAAGGCCGTCTCTACCACCATACGCGATCACGGCAAAGACTACTGGACGGGAACCGTCTATACCACCAACCGACGCGTCTGGGAACACGACAAAAAATTCAAAGAATACCTGCGCCAACTGCGCTGCATGGCCATTGATATGGAAACGGCCACCCTCTTCATCACGGCCTTTAAAAACAAAATACCCTCAGGCGCCCTGCTGCTCGTCTCAGACATGCCCATGGTGCCCGAAGGCGTTAAAACCAGCAAAAAAGACCAGGAAATCACAGCCCGCTTCGTGGAAATGCACCTGCGCATCGGCATAGACAGCCTTCGACAACTCATCAACAACGCTCTGACTGTCAAACACCTGAAATTCTAAAATATGAAGGTTATTGAGTTTTTAGAACAAGCTCAAGGCAAAACGCTGACTTCTTTTGAGGTGCTGCCCCCACTCAAAGGCGGCTCCATGGCATCCATCTTTAAGCTCTTAGACCCGCTCATGGAGTTCAAACCTCCATTTATTGACGTAACCTATCATCGGGAAGATTGCATTTATAAGGAAACTGCCAGCGGCTACTACGAAAAAGTCGCCATACGCAAGCGCCCGGGCACAGTCGGCATCTGTGCCTCCATCATGCATCACTATGGCATAGAGGCCGTGCCGCATCTGCTTTGCGGAGGCTTTACGCGGGAAGAAACCGAAAACGCCCTGATAGACCTCAACTTCCTCAACATTCAAAATGTCCTGGCCCTGCGCGGAGACAGCAGGCAGTTTGAAAAGAAATTCGTACCCACTCCGGGCGGCCACCACTATGCCGTGGACCTCGTCCGCCAAATCCACAACATGAACCAGGGCCGCTATCTCGACGACATGATCGAAAACGGCCAAAAAACGGACTTCTGCATAGGCGTAGCCGGCTATCCCGAAAAACACTTCGAAGCGCCCAACATGGACACCGACCTGATGTACCTCAAAGCCAAAATAGATGCCGGCGCTCACTACATCGTTACGCAGATGTTCTTCGACAACAAACACTACTTCAATTTCGTCGAGCGCTGCCGCGAAATGGGCATCAACTGCCCCATCATCCCGGGCCTCAAACCCCTGACCAAGAGCTACCAGTTGCAATCCATTCCCCGCATGTTTCACGTGGACATCCCCCACGAGCTGGTCACAGAAATCCAAAAAGCAAAAAATGCCGAAGCCGTGCGCGAAGCAGGCATCGCCTGGTGCATCGCCCAATCACAAGAGCTCAAAAAAGCCGGCGTGCCCTGCATCCACTACTACACCATGGGAAATGCCGAGACCATCAGGCGCATCGTTTCGGCAGTGTTTTAAGATATTTTAGCTTAACTTTGGGGCAAAGCATCAGTAACTGACCTATGATCACTCACCTGACTTTTGAAAACTTCAAGTCCTGGGAAAATACCGGCCCCATAAAAATGGGGAGCATAACCGGTTTTTTCGGCACCAACAGCTCCGGCAAAACCGCCTTGCTGCAATTCCTGCTGATGCTTAAACAAACAGCAGAAACCACAGACAGAAATGTCGTACTCAATCTCGGAGACGGGCGCGTACCCGTAGATTTGGGCTCCCCTCAAGATGTCTTGTTTCAACACGACACCAGGCGAATCCTCAAATGGAATTTACAGTGGAAACTCCCCCAAAAGCTAAAAATATACAAGCCGGAACACGAAAACGACATTCTTTTTTCAGGCGATGAAATGGGCTTTTCAGCCGAAGTAACATTCCGACAGGAAGCGCTTAAAGTGAAGTCTTTTTTCTACGATTTTGCCGGAGCACAAT
Source organism: Saprospiraceae bacterium (assembly GCA_027030635.1). GTDB lineage: Bacteria > Bacteroidota > Bacteroidia > Chitinophagales > Saprospiraceae > WGBN01. The sequence continues at coordinate 7,713 of JALVES010000342.1, forward strand.
TTGGTATGCAAAAGAAAAATGGCCATGCCGAATATACCTTGGAAGCACGCCACACAGATTTTAGATTCAAACGATTTCCCGGCAGGAAATGGCCCATCACCTCAGTCGTAAAACACTATGGCTTTTCTGACAAAGTGCGCGGGTATTATCAAAATGCCGGTTTTTTATCTGATTTTGAATTGGCTCTTGAGCAATTGATGGCTAATATTTATTACCTCGGCCCATTGCGCGATTACCCAAAGAGAGAATATATGTGGGGCGGAAACCGCCCGACAGACATGGGATACCGCGGCGAAAAAGTAGTTGAAGCCATTCTCGCTTCGCGACGGGCTAAAGAAAAAATTTCAAGAGGACGGGGAAGAGCCCGCCAAACACTGGAGGAAATTGTAGCCTTTTGGCTGAAAAAACTGCAACTCATAGAGTCGTTTTCCGTAAGACCTCTAAAACGGGGTAGCAAGCTCTTTAGCGTATTTGTAAAGAGGAAAAAAGATGCACCGGAAGTTTTAATCACTGATGTAGGGTTTGGCGTATCTCAAATCCTTCCGGTACTCACGCTCTGCTACTACGTCCCCGAGGGAGCTACGGTCATCTTAGAACAACCCGAAATACACCTCCATCCAAGCGTACAGGCAGGCTTGGCAGATGTACTTTTAGACGCCGTACAAACCAGAAAAATACAAATCATCCTCGAAAGCCACAGCGAACACCTCCTCCAACGCCTCCAAAGAAGAATTGCAGAAGAAGAAATTGCCGCTTCAGACATAAAGTTGTACTTCTGCCAAACAAAAAATAAAGGCACCTCAAAACTCATCCCCTTGCAACTGGACTTGTTAGGTAATATTACCAACTGGCCGGAATTAACAATGGTTCATTAAGTTTTGAGATGGCAATATGCCCAAGGTTCAGCAAATATCCAATGCATCTTTTATTTTTTCAACTCAGGCTTGATTTCAAAGTTGCATAAAATAAATGACACCATCTGACA
>JALVES010000343.1 GCA_027030635.1 Saprospiraceae bacterium
GCTCCCCTCTAATCTCAGCTTTTTCAATCCCTATACTCCTGAAAGACGAAAAGCGCATTATTGGCATCTCTAAATGCCACGACACCAACTTCAGAATTGACGTAAATTTCTGAATACGAATCCGGATTTGTTCCCGTCAGCAGAAAGCAGTCGTTAAATGATTTTCCACCTAATGTGATGACAGTGTGGAAGTCATCAAACACAGTAACGACAGGCTCACCATTTTCATCAAAACGAATTGCGCTTAGAATTGAACCTTGTGGATTCGCAGGCATCAACATGACAGTAAGACTGATTGCCACTGAAAAATCCTGCTTATAATTTGCACTCCCAACCATTACAATTTGAAACAAAGGGTCTGATTCGTCATACAATGTAACTTCCAACTCATCGCTTTCATAGGCCTGCCCGTTCAACACCCTTGGGGTGATCTGCTCTCTATAGCTGACTTTTAATGTTCGCATATTACCCGATTCATCCACATAAACACATTCCTTTTGAGCTTTCAACTCTTCGGGAATGTACGCTTTGACTACATCTATGTCTAAATGCGTCCCCGCGATCAAATCATCGGGCGTTTCAGGTGGAACATCATCCCTGCAGCTATAATGAAAGAAAGTGATGAGAAACAATAGAAGGAAAAATGGGTTTTTCATGGTGCTTTCTTTTGGTGTTTTTATGCGCTTTGCTTTTGCCCGCACCAAAGATTAAGTGACTTTTCGGAGTAGGCAAGGATTCTTGCCTATACATGCTGACGCTAATAAGCATAGGACGATATTCCACTCTAATAGATGTACAGCAGCTACCCATCACGCGCTGCCACATTCAATTTCCTTTTAAAATTCTTTGCAACTCCAAAACACAATCTCTTGAAAAATAAAGATATTTTCCTGGCGCAGTTGCCCCTCCAAACATATCAGTCAACTCAGGAATTTTTATAATCAAATTTCCATCAGCTCTCTTCGTTTCCCGCAACCCCTTACAGTAATAAATCTCAATCATTTTATTTGAATCAATGACTTTCTTTCAATGGTTCATTAAGTTTTTAGCTACCTGTCTCCATCAGAAACCAAGCTATCAAGTTGAACCGGCTTAAACCTTTTAGATTGAGCTTGCCGAAATCCGCGAGAATCCGCCGCACCCGCGAAAATCCGCGCCTGCCTGCTGCAGGCAGGTTCTATCACGTCACGTTCATCACATTCATAACGCTCATCACGCTCATCGTCAGAATCACGGATTTCACGGATTATGGGATTGCACGGATTTTTTCACTTGTTCCTCAATCGCTATTCGGGGTGGTAGAGAGGTGCCAGATGTTGTCAAAATACAAAACCTAACAAAAGCTGTCCAACGTTTGGGGGCAGGCTTAAGAGACACTAATCATTTATAAGTGCAATCTTCTCATTCACTTTATCTATAAAATCATACAAATAACTTGGCGCACCCATTTTGAGCTTATCCATACTCCAACTTTTCACATCGCCATCCTTTGAGTATTGAATAAACAGCCCTCCGGTATCGGCACAATCCGGGCAACCCAAAATTGTTTTTTCCTCATTCAGAAGTTGATTAGGGAAAAAGTCAACCAAGTCTTTAACTTGTTCAAATTTGTCTTCACTCAATTCTACAAAGTCAAAGTTTTGCTTCGTATAATCATGAAGGACATCCTCAAACAACTCTTCAGCTGTCAGTTTAAAAATTGACACACAATTTTCTCCAACACATTCGCCATAGAACTCACCAAAGATTAAATAATCTTGCTCTGCGAGCTCAATCCCAAAATCGTCCTTATGGCATGAGGCCAAAACTCCGCTAATCATCAAGAAGAACAACATCCTTTTCATGATCAATATTTTTACGTGGGTACTAAAACTTCCATCTAAGCATGGCCGCTTCGCGCAAAAGCAAAGATCTTGTAGCAATGGCATTGCAGTCAGGTGCAAATATACAACTTCCATTTGACTTGTGCAAATTTTTGGCGGATTTTTTTATTTTTTTGCAGACGGGGTCAAACACGCATATCCCGATTCCCCCCATTTCACGCTAAGGCGCTAAAAGATTTTTTCCTTCTGCAAGTTTATTTCAGCGATACAAGGTCATTTACTCTCATCCTGAGGACTAAAGACGCTAAGAGGCCCGTCTTCAAGTTCGGGAGAATTGAAAATGCCTAATTGCATGCCGTAGCAGCAGATTGCCACGTGCCGTGTGGAGTATCACATTTC
>JALVES010000344.1 GCA_027030635.1 Saprospiraceae bacterium
TCACTGCTCATGGGCCAGAGGTCGGGCTCTTCCCAATAGCGCCTTATCAGCGGGCGTGCGGGCGCTTTGAGCAGTTCCAACACGACTTTCCCTTTGGCCGGCTCGAACTCGCCCTGCAGGTTGGCGCTTTCGATTTTCAGCTTGCGCAACTCCTTGCTCTCCATTTGCTCGGGCAAGTCGGCGGAGATGTTCAACGCCACGTAGCCCACCCGCACGGAAGTCTGCAGGCTGTGTGTCTCGCCGGTGATGTCGGTAACGTCTATATAGACCGTATAGGCAAACTCCGGCTTTTTGTCTTGCGGTATGCTTTTATCGGGCAAAGCCCTAAAGGGGATTTCAAAGGTACCGTCCACCCCGGTTTTCAGCTCGCCCCGCGCTATTTCGGCGCTTTCCCCTGCCCAGGGATTGATTTTCCAACGCCAGTACCACCGGGGCAGCCAGGGGAAAGACACCTCGCGCACCACCCGATAACTGACGGTGGCTCCGTCTAAGGGGTATCCCGCATAGGCCTCGGCTTTCCCCGGCACCACCAGCTCTTCGCCGAGGCGGAAGCTGCCCTTCACGGGCTCAGCTTTCACAAAGAATTTGGGCCGCTTGTACTCCTCTACGCGGAAGGCAAAGCGCCTGCCGCCTACGCTGGAGCGCAGATACATGTTTCCCAACAAGCCCGAAGAAGGCGCTTGGAAGGTGCCCGAAACCGTGCCGTATTCATTGGAGACCAGTTTCAACGTTTTCACCTCTTGATAGTTGGCGTCGAGCAGGGTGATGCTCACTTCCTGCCGGGGCAAAATCTCCGGCTTCTCGTTTTCATCAAAGGACAACAAAACGGCCTTGAAAAAGACCGTTTGCCCGGGCCTGTAAATGGCTCTGTCGAGAAAGAAATGCGTCCGCTTACGTGCCCGCGAGCTGCGACCGTAGTTGTAGGAATAAAATTTATCCGGCAGGAAGAGCTCTTCGCCTTTGCCAATCAGTTTGAGGCGGAAGTTGCGCTCTCCTTTCTTCAGCTCAAACGCAAAGTGCCCGTCTTTATCCGAGGTGGTCGTGGCTGCTTTTCGCCAGACGCTTCTGCGCTGCATGGAGCGGTACTCACTCACCCAGGCCTCTGCCGTAATGCCCCCCAGCGGGTTCCCCTGCTCGCGGTCGAACACGAAAAATTCAGATTTGCCGGAAGGCAGATTCCGTTGCCAAATACCCAGTTGAGAATACGTCAAAATCGTATAGCCCGTCTCTGCTCCTGTGGCAAAATTTTCGTCATCAGAAGCCATCAGTAAGTACTGCCCGGCAGCCCGGGCAGGCAGAGCCACTTCCAGGCTGTGCATGTGCAAATCGTCCTGAGGCGGCAGCTCGACGCTTTGCTTCCAGACGGGGTCCAGGCTGTTCAGATAAGCAATGGCTCCCGCGCTGCCCTCCTTATGGCGAACGTCCTGCAGTTTTTCTTCGATCTTTTCGTCATAGGGCAATATTTTGAGCCAGGCGTGTTTAATATTCCGAAACATCAACTGCGCCAGGGCCGGTTTTTGCGGCACATAGATGCGTTCAGTAGTCATGAGCAGAGAGCTCCTCAGCAAAGAATTTTTGAGGTCGGCGCAGCGGGCGCGCCCGGGTTCGCTGAGTTCGTCCGGGTCTTTGGGCAGCCGGAGGCCTTCTTCGCAAATTTCCAGGGCTTTTTTCCAGTGGTAGCGGTAGGTTTCGTCGGCCATGCCGGCGGTGTATTTTTGGCCCTTGTCGTAATACCAGCTTGCGAGCTCTGCCAGGATATCGGTTTTCAGGGGGCTTTCGCCAAATGTAGTCCGGAGCTTTTGCAGGGCCTCTGTGTAGAGCCGATCCTTATCCGCCTGCGAGCCGTTTTCATAGACGAATTTCAAACGCTTGCGGTCGGCGTCCAAGAGCGCATCGGCGCCGTGGGCGATCTCCTGACCGGCCATGCGAAAGCGCAGCAGTTCCTGGAAGAGCACGAGGGCGCGGTACTTGTAAGATACCGTATCGCGGGTGTTGATTTCCCACTGCACGAACTCCTCTGCCGGGGCGAAGGCCCTGGGGTCTTCGATGTAAAAGGCATAGGAAGGGCGGTTTAGAAAGGACTGCTCGTTGGCGAAGTGGTCGAGTGCGCGATGAGCCAGAAAGTCGTAGAGCGTGGGGCGCAGGCCCTTGTTGTACTTTCCGGGTAAAGTAAGCGCATCAAAGGTCTCTATGGGCACTTCTC
>JALVES010000345.1 GCA_027030635.1 Saprospiraceae bacterium
CTTCGCATTCTCACGAATGCCGAAAAATACCGCCGTGGCACCAACTTCAAAGCCTGGGCAGTAACCATCATGCGCAACATCTTCATCAACAACTACCGCAAGAAAATGCGCCGTGGCACCATCCTGGACCAAACGCCCAACAACTACTACATCAACCAAAGCGATCGCACCGTCCTCAACGAAGGCGAAAGCAACATCGCTTACAAAGAACTGCTCCGCATGGTCAGCACCCTGCCCGAAGAGTTCAAACGCCCCTTCTGGATGGCCTACAAAGGCTATAAATACGACGAAATCGCAGAAGAACTCAAAGCACCGCTGGGCACCATCAAGAGCCGCATCTTCTTCGCCCGCAGAAAACTGCGCAAAATGTACGAAGAAGCCAATCTCGAAAGAGCATAAAACGAAAAAGGGCCGCACAATCCGCGGCCCTTTTTTATTCCTCTGCCAAAGCCCGCCTCACCTTCATCCGCCCAATGATGAACACCACAGCCAATAAAGCCCCAAGGAAAAGCCCAAAAACCAAACTCTTCGCCTTAGACATCTGAATAACTTTTAACGGCAAAATCGGAACATCCACAGGCTGCACAAAAGGTGTCTTGCTCTTAAGCGTAAAATGAGCCAACTCCTTATTCTGCACAGCCTCGCCATACATGGTGTTCAAAATAAATACCTCCCGCTCCAAACGCTCTTTCTTAAGCTGAGCAGTCTGCGGTATTAAATTCTGATGCATATCCATAAACTTCGCCAACTCATACTCCTTGGCACGAAGCGCCCGCCCAATGGAATCCGCCTGCATCTTCATCTGCTCATAAGTCGTTCGCTGCTTCTCCGCCGTCTTCTCAATGTAAAAATTACTCAGACTGTTGAAAAGAGCCAAAGCCAAAGCCCGCGAAAACTCCTGCGAGCGAGCAGTAACCGTCAAACTCATAATCCCCGCCTCCGGAGCCATAGATGTGCTCAACAAAGGATCAACCCGCCCCTCACCTTTCTCCACATACTTATAAACCTCGTTCAAGGCCGTATGCTCCAATAAGTTAAAATGCTCCAGACTGTCCGAACGAAATACAAAACCCTTTAACTTGGGCTTCTTCCTGCTCCAACGCTCTTGCAAACGGTAAATCCTGATAAGGTGATTCGCCAACAAATCCGCCTCCCCCTCCACCTCTGCCGAGTCCAGCAAAGCCCGACAAATCACCCGCCTGGAATGCGCCAGCGCCATGATCTTATCCAAATTAAAATCACTGCCGGCTACGCCCCCAAACCCCACAGATTCCAACAAACCCGAAATCCCGCCCAACTTGCTCCCCTCATCCTCATTCACCATAAAAGTTACCTTCGCCTCATACTGCTTAACGCTAAAAAAAGCAATGGCAAGCAACAACAAAACAGTACCTAATAAAATGCCCAAAGCGAGCTTGTAATGCCGCCTTATTTCACACCACCAAATTCCGGCCTCCCTCAGAATGTCCCTCAACACCACCTCATCGGCAGAAGAAGATCTAAGCTTTTCACTTTCACTCATAGATATTTTTTTTGGGGTCAATGGTTCCTCCTCAAAGATAAGCCTTTTTCTCACACACTACGGCTCATAACCCAAACTCGGCGCCAGCCATCTTTCGGCTTCCGCCAAATCCATCCCCTTGCGACGCGCATACTCCTCTACCTGATCCTTCCCAATGCGCCCCAAGCCAAAATAACGGGCCTGCGGATGCGAAAAATACCAGCCACTCACCGAAGCCGCAGGCCAAATGGCATAACTCTCCGTCAAGCGCAAACCGCTGTCTTTACCTATGCCCAACAACGCAAAAATCTTCGCCTTCTCCGTATGGTCCGGACAGGCGGGATACCCCGGCGCAGGGCGTATCCCGCGGTACTTCTCCGCAATCAAACCCGCATTGTCCAAATCTTCATCGGGCGCATAGCCCCAAAATTCTTTGCGCAGACGCTCGTGCATGCGCTCGGCCAGGGCTTCCGCCAAACGATCGGCCAACGCTTTCAACAAAATAACTTCGTAATCCTCCTGCCTGCGCTCAAAACGGGCAATGGCCTCCTCAATCCCCAAACCTGCCGTCACCGCAAAAGCGCCCACCCAGTCTCGCCGGCCCGATGAGACCGGAGCTATGTAATCGCTCAGCGCGAGGTTGTATTTGCCGGAAGGCTTTACTGCCTGCTGCCGCAAATGCTGCGCCCGCAACAACT
>JALVES010000346.1 GCA_027030635.1 Saprospiraceae bacterium
ATTTTTTATAATAGGAACGATTTGAGTGGCCTCTGCCGCTCAAACTCATAGAGCAAAAACAATTTGAGTGGCCTTTGCCGCTCAAATTCACAGAGCGGGAAATCCAGCTATAAAACGCAAAGGCATCGCTTGTGGTATAAAAGAGAAAGCGGGGACGCATGACATGCATCCCCGCTTTTTGTGCAAGCGCAAAAGTGGCGAAGCCACTTTTAGCGCATCAGAAGCTCAGGCGGATACCGAACTGGATTTGCCAGCGGGAGAGCAGGCTAAAATCGTCGGTGAAGGTGCTCTTCTGAGCGGTGTCGAAGCTGTAGGTGGGGTTGCCGCTGCCATCTACGGACACACCTATGGGTTGGGTGTTGGTAGGCAGTTGGCGGACGCCCCAGTTGGAATTGAGCAGATTGCCGAGGTTGAGGATATCCATGCTGAGCTGGAGGTTGGTGGAAGCCAGCTTGAAGTTTTGCAGCACGCGCATATCCCAGGTAGAATACCAGGGGCTGAGGATGGCGTATTTGCCGGCATACTCTCCGCGATGAGCGCTGAGATACTCATCCTGGGCAATGAACTCCTTGAGGGCACGGCGCTGGTCTTCCTGCTCCTGGGCAGAGCCGGTGAAGGCCATTTGGTCAATCTCGCTGTCGGAGGGGATGTAGATCAGGTCGTTCAGGCCGGAGCCGTCGCCGTTGATGTCGCCGGAGTAGGTGTAGCTGAAGCGGCCGCCACGGGTGTATTCCATGTAGAGCGCTACCGAGGTGGACATCTTGCCGTTGGCATACTCGAAGGTCTTGTAGGCAGAGCCTACGACGCGGTGCTTGTTGCCATAGCGAGACGCTGCCAACACGGGAACGTTGACGTTGCCCAATGCAGGATTGCGGGCAAAGGCATCGCTGGAAATCTCTGCCGGAATGGAGCTGGCATCTTTGGCATCGAGATAGCTGTAAGCGATGCTGGTAAACAGGCCGTTGCTCCACTTGCGTTGCAATTGCAGGCTTACGTTAAAGGTATAGCCCACATTGGTATTGGTAAAGACATAGGCGTCATTGCCATAAACCGAGTTGCGGTCATTGGCGGTGTAAATCGCGCGATTGTCCACACCCTGCAACTGGCCGCTGGGCGGCTTGATGCCGTAGTTGCGCACCATCATGGCGTAGATGTCTTTGCTGTAAACGGCATCGGCAGAGAAAGTCCAGTTGCCGCCGAATTTTTGATCCCAGCCGAGGTTGGAGCGCCATACCTGGGGCCAGCGGAAGTCGGGATGTGTGATGCAGTAGAAAAAGAAGTTCGGATTGGCCACCTGGTTGCCCAGCCACACAAAGGGGAAGCGACCGGAGAACAAGCCACTGCCACCGCGCAGGCGGGAGCTGTTGTCGCCCTTGATGTCGTAGTTAAAACCAAAGCGGGGTGAGAACAGCGGTTTGCCGGAAGGCAAAACGGTATGGTCAAAAAAGACGGTATCGCCGGTTTCCGGATTGAAATAGGGCACCGAGGGGTCGTAGCAACACTGCCGGTCAATGTTCTCCTGGATTTTTTGTTTGGTATCGAAGTAGAGCGGCTTGTCTATGCGCAGGCCTGCCGTAACGGTCAGCTTGTCGGAGACATCCCACTCATCCTGAACGTAGAAGGCCCATTGGCCCACATTGGTCTCTGCCAAAGCCCAGCCTTTGCCGAGCTCGCCCTCATCACCGCCGTTTTGCTCATAGACGGAGCGGGCGTAATCCACGGCAGCGCCCACGTAGCCGCTGTTGACGGAGTCCACAAAGGCCTGCACGCTTTCAAAGCCCGGGCCAAAAGTGCCGCCGACAAAACCGAAGGGGTCATAAACACCGAGGTTAAAGGAGTTGTCAAACTCGAATTTCTCGAAAGAGGTACCTATGGTAAAGGTGTGAGCCCCCATGTAGATGTTGAAGTTGTCCGTCAACTGGGAGACGTTTTGGTTCAGGCGATTGTGGATGGAGAAAGGCTCGTGGCCGGCCACGATGTAGCGCACGCCGTCTTTGTTGATGTTGATGACGGGGAAAGGCTCCGAGAAGGGATCGCGTGAATCGCGGAAAGCCGTGTATCCCACTTGCAGGTTGTTGGACATTTTGTTGCCAAAGATAGACTTCAGCTCTACGATGCCGGAGTGCAAGAGGTTGCGAATGGCATAGCCGGAATTGTAGAACTGCAGCGTAATGGCATCCGGGCCACGGCGGCCGATGGCTTCGGGGTGAGCCGGTTTATCTTTGGTGGCATCGAGGAAGTTGTAGGTAGCTGTTAGGGTGTGATTTTTGTTGATGTTCCAGTCGAGTTTGATGATGCCCTTTTGGTTGTCGGTGCGGTGCTGGTAGTTTTCATAGGGGCCCGTTTCATAGCCAAAGTTGTCGAAGAGCACCTGAGAGACCAACTCGAGGTCTTCAGCCGTAACGCGGGATACGCGCTCGCCTGTAAGCCCCGGGCGGGCAGCGAGGAAGTTGGAGCCCAGGTCGGAGCGGCGCTCGATCTCGGCATTGGCAAAGAAGAAGAGTTTGTCTTTGACAATGGGGCCGCCGAGGCTAAAGCCGGCCTGCATGTGCGTGAGGTCGGGCACGAAGATTTCTTCGCCCCTCACCTTGCTGCCGGTAAGGTCCTGGTTGCGGTAGAAGGCAAATACCGTACCCTGGAAGGTATTGGTACCCGACTTGGTTACGGCATTGATGGCAGCACCGGTGAAGCCTGCCTGGGTAACGTCGTAGGGCGCGATGTTCACCTGGATTTGCTCAATGGCATCTAAGGAAACCGGCTGGGCAGAAGTCTGGCTGCCGGGCGTGGCGGCGTCCAGCCCGAAGGGGTTGTTGAAGATGGAGCCGTCGAGGGTGAAGTTGTTCATCTTGTCGTTGCGCCCGCCGAAGGAGTTGCCGTCGGAGGAAGGCGTGAGGCGGTAGTAATCCTGGGCTGAGCGGGAGATGGTGGGGAGGTTTCGCAGAGTCTCTTCATCAATGTTGGTGGAAGCGCCGGTGCGTTCGTTGTTGAGGATGGGGTCCACCTCGGCGGTAACGACGGCGGTTTCCAATTGCACGGACTCTGCGGGGAGCTTGAAGTTGAGCTCCAGCTTTTGAGCCAGTTTGAGGGATACGCCCGTATAGCTGAAGGACTTGTGCCCCACATAGCTGGCCGTTACCTCATAGGGGCCGCCGATGCGCAGGTTGGGCAGGTCATAGCCGCCGTCTTCGCGGGTGGTGGTTCCGTACTGAGAGCCCGAGGGCAGGTGAATGGCCACTACGGTGGCGCCGATGAGCGGCTGGCCTTGTTCGTCGGTAACGGCGCCCGTCAGAGAGGCGGTGGTTACCTGGGCCTGGAGGCCGAAGGCCAGCAGCAGGCTGAAAAGCAGGGTTGGTAAAGTAAAGCTTCTACGTCTCATTGCTGTTTGGTTTTGGTTATGAAATACGCCTTAAGTCCGGGCAGCATGCCCGACTTATGAATTTTGCATTCTTACCGCACAAGACGGGGGTAATCAACACCTCGCATCATGCTGCGGGCACCTACGCTTTCAGCATGAATTTATTTTTCTTGCCCTTTTCCACGAGGATGTAGCGGCCGTGCAGCAGTTGGTCGGGGCCGATGGTATCTTCGTGGGAGCTGTATTTTTGTTTGTTGAGGGCGATGGCCTGGATGTTTCGGCGCACATCGCTTTTTGAGGGGGTAATGCCGGTCTCTGTGAGGAGGTCTGCCAGAGAGGGATTTGCCGAAAGGCGCTCTTGAGAGATGGGGAAACAGGGAATTTCCTCTGCCACCTGGGCCAACACTTCTTCGGGCATTTGGAGGAGTTCTTCGCGCTTCAGGCGGTGGTTGAACAAGAGGGCCGATACACTTTGAGCGGCGCGAAAGGCCTCTTCGCCGTGGATGCGGCTGGTGAGTTCTTCGGCCAAGGCTGCTTTGATGGCGCGGGGGTTGTCCCGATGTTCCTGCTCCAGGGCCTCGATTTCTTCGCGGCTCTTGAGAGAGAAGTAGCGCAGATACTTGGGCAGGTCGCGATCATCGGCATTGATCCAAAACTGGAAGAACTGGTAGGGGCTGGTGAGCGCGGGGTCCAGCCAGATGTTTCCTTTTTCGGATTTGCCGAATTTCTTGCCGTCGGCCTTGGTGAGCAGGGGGGCTGTGAGGGCATAGGCCTCGCCCTTGCCTCCCGTTTTCTTGCGGATGAACTCCGTGCCGGCAGTGATGTTGCCCCACTGGTCGGAGCCGCCCATTTGTATGGTGATGCCGTGCTCCTTGTAGAGCTTGTAGAAATCGTAGCCCTGCAGAAGCTGGTAGCTGAATTCCGTAAAAGACAAGCCCGAGTCTATGCGTTTTTTGACGCTTTCCTTGCTCATCATGTAGTTGATGGTCAGGGTCTTGCCCACTTCGCGCAGGAAGTCGAGCACGTTCATGTCTTTGTAAAAATCGAAGTTGTTGACGAGCAGGGCCCTGTTTTCTCCTTCTTCAAAATTGAGCAGGCGGCGAAACTGCTCTTCCTGGAAGCGCAGGTTGCGGTCCAGTTCTTCGTAGCTTTTGAGCTGCCTTTCGGCATCCTTGCCCGAGGGGTCTCCTATGCGCCCCGTAGCGCCCCCCATGAGGACGACGGGCTGATGCCCTGCCCGCTGAAGGAAAGTCAGCAACATGATGGGAACGTAGTTCCCAATAGTCAGAGAGGGCGCAGTGGGGTCAAAGCCTATGTAGGCTTTTCGCTTTCCGGAGGCGAGGTGTTTTTCCAGCCCGGGCGTCATGTCCTGCAGCATGCCGCGCCACTTCAGCTCTTCGATAAAATCGTTCATGGCTGCAAAGATAGCACTTTCGGAAATAAAGCCCTTATCTTTGCGTTTGAAGAAAGCGAGGCCGTTTTACAGCCTTGCAACGGATTGCTACACAAAAGAAAATCCATGAGAATCTACGCACTCTCCACCCTCTTGCTGCTATTTGCCCTGGCAGACAAGCGCTCCAATGAAGAAATGCAACAGCAGCCTCCGGTCTATCTGCAAAACGCCTCTTTCGAAGACCAACCCCAGGACGCCACCGTCCCCACCGACTGGCACCCCTGCAATCCCGGCACCACGCCCGACATCCTGCCCGGCTTCTGGGGTGTAGATACCGAACCCTCCGATGGCGAAACCTACGTCGGCCTCATCACCCGCGAAGACGGCAGCCGCGAATCCATAGGACAACGCCTCTCAGCACCCCTTAAGCAAAAAGAATGTTACCAGATGGTGCTCGACCTGGCCCACTCCTACACCTACGCCGGCTACAACAAAGCCATCAAACTGCGCGTCTGGGGCGGCCAAAGCCTCTGCGACAAAGCCGAGCTGCTCTTCCAAACGGAATTCATCGAAAACGAAGACTGGGAAACCTTTAAATTCAAATTCGCCCCGCAAAAAGGCGATGTCAAATACCTCATCTTCGAAGCCTTCTACCGCGAAAACGACGCCACCCGCCGCGGGAATGTCCTCATAGATAACATACAGCCCATTAAGGTTTGTCCCAGAGCCTGAAAATCAGCCTTGTGTCTGTCCCCGCGGGACAGACACAAGGCTGAAAAACATAAGGTAACGGCAGCATTGAGGCATAGCTTCAATGCTGCCGTTACCTTTCTCTCCTCTTTGCGTCTCAAAGGCACAAAACCGGTGAAAACAGAGAATTGGGTGTTCTCATAGTGTGTGGGCTGTCCCGTCGTCGAAAGATGCGGGGCAGTTTTTTTTAGGCGAAAGTTTGGAATTGATTTTTTTTCGTTTCTTTGCCGCAACAAAAAGTTGAACAGACGCCCATTTGAAAATAGTTCATTGCCCATGCTGAGTAGAAGAAATGTCCGGATAAAAGTGATGCATATTCTTTATGCCCTGAGGATGAATCCGGACATGAACGAAGGTTTTGCTCTGAAAAGATACGAGAACAGCATTGAAAAATCTTTCGAATTACTGATTTTCACCATGTGGCAATGGTTGAGAATCGCCTCTTATGCGGAACGGGATTATGCCTTTCGGCAAAATAAATTTCGTCCTACACCCGATGACCTGGCCTTCCGACCCATCCTGTGGCAGAATGAAAGCGTACAGTCGCTGAGCAACAATCAGCCCTTTTTGGAATACGTCAAGAAGTACAAAATCCCTGCCCGCTCAGATGCCGACAGCAACAAGCAACTCTATAAGGCTTTCGCCAAAACGGAGGAATACCGCCAATACCTGAAAGGAGAAATCCCCACGCTCGACATCCTGCTGCAGCTCTTTAAGTTTATGCTGAAGCACGACATCTTTCTCGACATACTCGAAGAGCAATACCCTACCTGGGAAGACGACCGCTCCCTGCTCATAGGCGCAGGCAAAAAAATCATCAAAGCCCTGCCCCTCGAGGCTGATGACCCCTTCGTCGCCAATTTGTACCCCTCCGAAGAGGCCGTGAGAGAATTTGGCGAAAGCCTGCTCAAAAAAACGACCGAAAGTGAAGAAGACCTTCAGGGCCACATCTACCCCCTGCTCGAAAACTGGGACCCCAAGCGCGTCGCTGCCATTGATATGATTTTGCTCAAGATGGGCGCCTGCGAGTTTCTGCACTTCGAAACCATCCCGCCCAAGGTCAGCCTCAATGAATACGTGGACATGGCCAAGGTCTATAGCACAGACAAGAGCAAGGAATTTGTCAACGGCATCTTAGACCGCCTGATGAAAAAACTGAAAGAAGAGGGCAAGATGTCCAAAACAGGACGGGGGCTGTTAGAATAAAATTTTGCCAAAAAAAATTTTTCCCCTACCTTTACACGCGGGTTTATTTTCATTTGTTCACAAATCCAACGGGATATGAAAAAAGTATTACTCTTAGTCGGGCTTATTCTAACTGTTCAACTCAGCACAGCAGAAGCCCAAACGGTACGAAAAGCCAACATGTTTTCGGCAAAGTACTCCTTCTCCAACTACGCTTACCCCTACACGGGGCTGCCGTTCAACCTCAACGACTACAACAAGGGCGTTGAGTTGACTTACCTGCGCAGTCTGGGGCAATTTGTCAACATAGCCGTGCCTTTCAAAATGTCGAAAGCGAGTCTGCCGGTAACGCCCAAGTCCTTTTCGCCCGGGCATCTTATCAACTCGCTCGACGGCCTGCTTCAACTGAAGTACGCCAGCGAGGACAGCCCCTTCTCTCCCTATGCCTTCGGAGGTCTGGGCTATACCTTTGAAGACCTGAATCCGGGCAATGGTACCCTCCATTTTCCGGTGGGTATGGGTCTGAATTTCGGCCTCTCCCAGCATGTCTTCATCAACGCTCAAACGGAATACCGCTTCACCCCCAAAGGCAGCCTGCGCCGCAACCTGCAACACGGCATCGGCCTGCTCTTCATCCTCAACGAAGCGACACCTCCGCCTCCACCCGACATAGACGGCGACGGCATCATTGACAGCGAAGACAAGTGCCCCATCGAGCCGGGCCCGGCCATGACGCAAGGCTGCCCCGACACCGATGGCGACGGCATTGCCGACTCCGAAGACCTCTGTCCCGAAGTCTCCGGCCCGCCTGAATTCATGGGCTGCCCCGATACCGACGGCGACGGCGTTGTGGACGTACACGACAAGTGCCCCAATGAAGCCGGCCCCGAAAGCAACGAAGGTTGCCCGCTGCCCGACAGCGACGGCGATGGCGTTATTGACGCAGAGGATGCCTGCCCCAACACGCCGGGCATGGCTAAATTTAAAGGCTGCCCCGACACCGATGGCGACGGCATCCAGGACAAAGACGATGCCTGCCCCAACAAAGCAGGTATAGCTCAATTCAGCGGCTGCCCCGATACCGACGGCGACGGCATCCAGGACAAAGAGGACAAGTGCCCCACCACGGCCGGCCCTGCCTCCAACCACGGCTGCCCCGAAATTGCCAAAGAGGATAAGGAAACCCTCGAATTTGCCATCCAGGCCGTAGAATTTGAAACGGCTTCCGCCAAATTGAAGAGCGAATCCCTGCCCATACTCGACAAAATCGCCGACATCATGAAGCGCTATCCGGACTACCACCTCCGCATAGGCGGACATACCGATAGCGTGGGCTCTGCCGAGTCCAACCAGAAACTCTCAGAAGCCAGGGCCAAATCCTGCTTCGACTACCTGGTCTCTCAAGGCATCTCCGCCGACCGCATGAGCTACCAGGGCTTCGGCGAAACCAAACCCATCGCCGACAACAAGTACAAAGAAGGACGAGCCAAAAACCGCCGCGTAGAGTTCGAACTCTACCTGCCGGGTGAATGATGCTCGTGAGAAGAGCTGCGCAAAGCGCAGCTCTTCTTACATCTTAAAAAAACCGCCGGCCTCAAGCCGGCGGCTTTTTTTTACCTTTGCCCCATGAAGGAAAAAGTGCTCATCCTCGATTTCGGCTCCCAATACACCCAATTGATCGCCCGCAGAGTGCGGGAACTGAACGTTTACTGTGAAATACAGCCCTACAACAAACCCGTCACGGAGGAAGACGGACTGAAAGCCGTCATCCTGTCGGGCAGCCCCTTTTCCGTCAAAGACGACAATGCTCTGCGCATGCCCCTGCAGGAACTGGCAGGCAAGTACCCCATCCTCGCCATCTGCTACGGCGCCCAACTCGTAGCCGACGAACTGGGAGGCGAGGTCGCCCGCTCCCATAAAAGAGAATACGG
>JALVES010000347.1 GCA_027030635.1 Saprospiraceae bacterium
CCCATTTTAGAGGGCTTTTTGTTTAAGGTAGCCGGCAATGAGTTGGTCATTACGGCTTCGGATCTGGAGACTTCCATCACTACGCGTCTGGAGGTACAGGCTGAGGGCGAGGGCAGTGTAGCCATTCCCGCCCGCATTTTGACGGATACTCTGAAGCAACTGCCCGAGCAGCCCATCACCTTTGACATTGATGAGGAGACTTACATGGTGCAGTTGACGTCTGCCTATGGTAAGTACAAGCTGGCGGGAGCGCCGGGGGATGATTTTCCCGCTACGCCTCAGCCGGAGACGGAAGATGAGGTGCGCCTGCCCGGAGCTGTTGTTCAGCAGGCCGTGAGCAAGACCATTTTTGCTGCAGCCGACGACGAGTTGCGTCCGGCCATGTCGGGGGTGTTCTTTCAGATTGATTTTGACAAGTTTCGCACGGTAGCCACAGATGCTCACAAGCTGGTGCGCTACACTTATCTCGCCATGGGCGACAACAAGGTCGCCAGCCAGTTTATCGTGCCGCGCAAATCCCTGAATTTGTTGAAGGGTATCCTCGGCGAGGAGGAAGTGGCCGTGGCTTTTGACAGCAAATTTGTCTTCTTTACTTCAGGCGATTCGCGCCTTTCCTGCCGCCTGATAGATGCCCAGTATCCCGACTACAATGCCGTCATCCCTGTGGACAATCCCAACCACTTGACAGTCAGTCGCCAGGATTTGCTCAGCTCCATGAAGCGCATCTCCATTTACGCCAATCAGACCACCAACCAGGTGATGTTTGAGATCAACTCTTCTACCCTGACGATCACGGCTCAGGACCTCGATTTTGCCAATGAGGCCACCGAGCAGTTGCACTGCAGTTATGAGGGCGATACGCTGGCCATTGCCTTTAATGCCAAGTTTCTCATTGAGATGTTGTCGGCTTTGGATTCGGAAAACGTGGAGTTTTCGCTCTTCTCGCCCACTCGCGCGGCCCTGATTAAGCCCACAGAGCAGGCCGAGGACGAGGACATTCTCATGTTGTTGATGCCTGTTATGCTCACGGTCTAAGGCCTTTTCCCTGTTTTGTACAGCCTGCGGGCAAGTGCATACAAAATCCCGGCGCTATGCGGACGTTTATCCCTCTTTTTATCCTGGCTTTCGCGCTTGCCCTGCCCGCTTGTCAAAACGAGCAGGCTACGGCCGAAGCTGCCGAGCGGGTTTTTCGCGAGTGGCAGGAACATCTCGACAAAAACGAGTTCGATCAGGTGCGCGCCATGAGTACGCCCGAAACGGAATCGCTGATCTCTCTGGTCGAAGACCTGGCCGGGATGATGCCCCAAGACTCCACGACCATGCATACCGAGTTTAGCAGTCTGGAATGCAAGCTGCTCACAGACAGCACGGCCATCTGTTATTACGAAATTACAGATGAGGAATTTATGGGGCAGGACAGCCTCTATCGAGACAGCATAGACCTGGTACTGCGTCATGGCCGCTGGCTGGTACACAGCCCCCTGCGTTTCAACGGGGATGATCTGGACTTGGAAGACCTTTTTGAAGAAGACTTTTTCAACAGTGAGGAAATTTCCGGGCAGCAATGAAGAAGACGGGTTTGTTTTTCGGGTCTTACAATCCGGTACATACCGGCCACATGATCATTGCCAACTATCTGGCACAGTACTCCGACATGGATGAAGTCTGGCTGGTCGTCAGTCCGCACAATCCCTTCAAGAAAAAAGAAAGTCTGGCTCCCGATTACGACCGCCTGCATCTGGTGCATCTCGCCATAGGCGACAACCCCCTGCTCAAGGCCAGCGATATAGAGTTTAAACTCCCCAAGCCTTCTTACACCATAGACACCCTCATTCATCTGCGCGAAAAATACCCCGACAGGGAGTTTGCCCTCATCATGGGCGAAGACAACCTCATCAGCCTCCCCCGCTGGAAAAACTACGAGCAGATTCTCGAAAATCACCACATCTACGTCTATAACCGCACCGTAGAAAGCGAAAGCGAATTGCACGGGCACCCCAAAGTGCATTTCATCATCGCCCCGCTCCTGCACGTCTCAGCCAGCCTGGTGCGCAAAATCTTCAAAGAGGGAAAGTCCATCCAATACCTGGTACCCGATGCCGTCTATCGCTATTTGGAGGAGAATCCGGGGATGTATCGGCGGTAGGGTTGTCTGTTGTCTGTTGTCCGTTGTCTGTTGTCTGTTGAAGCTG
>JALVES010000348.1 GCA_027030635.1 Saprospiraceae bacterium
CTCAACAATGCCGCTATCGTCGGCGGCATCCCGCCTTGTTACGGAGCTGCGTCCAAGTTGATTTACAGGCAGTTTTACCTCAGCGAGACCAGGATTGTGAGAATCATCAGCAGTTCTCCCGCCATCCAACTCAATCTGTACAAGGGGAAAGCCAATGACTTAACTGAAACCCTGGTGCCCTGGACCGGAATGAACGATGTCAATCTCGAATGGCAGACCTGCTTTGTCAATCAAAGGACGCATCCCTGTGATCCCCTGACGCCGGGCTGGTACACGGTAGTCAGCTATGGAGTGGGGGCTGATTATGAGCATCCCGCTTATCCCGATGCCAATGGCGCCATGGGAACTTTGGGCATGCAGGACATCATCACCATCATATCCGACCCGCTGGAAGATACCTACAACAGACCCGAAAAGGCCTATCTGGTGAACGATTGCGAGCCCGTGGACTGGAACCTGTCGGCGGCTGCAGATGCTTATCCCTATACGGTAGAGGTCTATGATTTGGACGAACTGACTTTCAGTTGTGTGCCCGATACGCCCTGGGCGGCTCATCCCGTCAATCCCTGCCATGCGACCGATTTGTACTCGCTGTATATGGTTTTCTACATCACCGAACCCGCTTTCCTGCGCGTGCTGAATCTGCCCGTCAGCGCGGCCATTTATGCGGGCGATGCGAAAAGCGACCCCTCCATCCTCATCAATGCCGAACCCGTGCAGCCCTGTGCTCAGCCCTCCTACGGAGAGTTGCAGTTGTGCAATTTGCAACCGGGCTATTATACGCTGGTGGCTTTTGCCAATGACGAGGACCCGCCCGTCATTGCGCCCCGCTTCATCGTGGAGCGGGCAGGCATTTCCCGCTTTGACCACGCCAATCAGGCCTATGATTTTGGGGTCGTCCCGCCGGATGGCAATCAGATTTGGGGAAAACCCGGGGACGTACATCCCTACAACCCCCTTCTGCCACCCAGCAATGATTTTATCTATTGCTCTACAGGCTCGCAACCCACCGATCCCTTCGTAACGTTTTGCCCCGGCTTTTTCGGCCAAATGTATTACAACCCCCTGGTCTATAGCGGAACGGAAAACTACCCTCTTTATTTAGATGACATGCCACAACCAGTTGATGCTCAATTGCCTGCGATGCGCAACTTGTGGTACACCTTCGTGCTCACCGAGGCCGGAGAAGTAGAACTGACCGTAAAGCACTTTCCCATCACTTCTTCTGCTTATCGCCCCAGGGTAGAGGTCTTTCGCAGCGATGTCAATGGCGGCATCCCCTTTGACCAACTGGTACTAAACGGAGGCGTGGACTCTACCTTCGCCGACGGACTGACCTTCGTCGTCAACAATCGCGGCGATGAGCAAAATCCCTGTACGACCCGCCTGCCGACTTTTGGGTTCAACAAAACCTCCTGCGATGGCGATTCCGTGCGCTATTACGTAGTGGTCAATATGTGGAGCCTTCCCACCGACCCCAACCAACAAATAGAACTGGGCATCCGCTACGACGGCTATCCGGCCTCCTCGGTCATTTACGACCACATAGACGAAGCCAATGTCATCAATGGCCTGGGAGAAGTGGAGCCGCCTTATACCGCAGTGCAACTCCCAACGGGCGTTTACACAGGCGCTCCCGGTACGCTGGAATGTGCCACCCGCGATATCACAGACCCCTTTCCGGACACCTGTTACGAGCGCTCCCTCTGGTACAAGTTTACCACCGATGGCTCGGGCGTCGTTCGCCTGGCCCATCAACTGGCCAATGACCCCGATTCGCGCACCAGCTCCGAAGCCATGAAGCTGTACCGCGAGACCATCCCGGGCGACCCCACTTCCCTGGTCGAAGTGGATATGATAGATTTTTCTGCCACCGATTCCGAAAACAATACCGGCCATGCCTGGCGGGAAGGTTGTTATGAACCCGGGACGTACTACATCTTCTGGGAAGACTGCCTGCCCGATGATTTCAACATCTTTCTCGCTTATCAGCCGGTCGTCTGGCTGGAAGGAGTTGATGGCGATTTCTGCAGCAATGCCATACCGCTTCTCGTGCCTGATCAGGGCACTTATACCGAAGACGTGCGCATCAATTGCCACACCATAGGAACGGATTTTGGCGAAGACGGCTCCAACATGGACTGCCTGCTCGGCCCCGAAGGCTATAAATCGGTCTGGTTCCAGGTGTCCA
>JALVES010000349.1 GCA_027030635.1 Saprospiraceae bacterium
TCGTCAGCTCCCCGATCCTTTAGTTGGGTACAAATCAAAAATCAAAAATCGTTAATCGACATTCGACATTCAAAAGGGGCCGGCTCGGGGATCTTCCTTGCGTCAGCTCCCCGATCCTTTAGTTAGTTCATTCTCCATTCCCCATTCCAACCACCTCCCCCATCTTGCGCATCAATTCCTCCCGGCTTGGGGCCAGCAGGCAGAGGTGGCCCATTTTCCGGAAGGGGCGGCTTTCCTTTTTGCCATAGAGATGTACATGCACATCGGGCAGGCTGAACAAGAGCTCGTAGTATTGTCGGGGAAGTGGCCCCCGGAATCCCTGCGGCCCGAGCAGATTCATCATCAGGGCCGGGCTGTGGAGGCGGGTGTCGCCGAGGGGGAGGTCGAGTATGGCCCGCAGGTGCTGTTCAAATTGCGAGCAGGGAGCTGCCTCTATGGTGTGATGGCCGCTGTTGTGCGGACGGGGAGCGACTTCATTGATGAGCAAATCACCGCCGGGCGTGAGAAACATTTCCACAGCCAGCAGGCCACAAAGATCCATGGCGGAGATGAGGTCGGCAGCCAGCTCTTCGGCTTCCGCCAAATGCAGGTCCGAGACTCCGGCCGGGGCAATGAGATAATCCAACAGGTTGACGCCCTCGTGGAAGTACATCTCCACAGGCTCGTAGGTGCGCAACTCGCCGGAGGGATTGCGGGCAGCAATGACCGCCAGCTCCAGGGCTATTTCCACCTCATCTTCGACTACGGAAGGCAGAGGCAGCAGGCGCTTCAAATCGGCTTCCTCCCGCACTACCAAAACACCTCTGCCGTCATAGCCGCCCTTTCTCGCCTTCTGCACAAAGGGCAGGGAAAGCCTGCCCGCACGCACCGCCTCGCGAATGGCTTCGGCGCTTTCGTACAACTCAAAGGAGGCCGTGGGAAAACCCGCCGAACGAAAAAACTGCTTCTGCAAACCCTTGTCCGCAATCACCTCTAAGAGCTCCGGACGGGGATGCACCTGCACGCCCTCGGCAACCAACTGCCGCAGCGCACCGATATGCACCTGCTCAATTTCTATGGTCAGCACATCCACGCGCCGACCTATGCGCAAGACGTCTTCCTCACAGGAAAAATCGCCCTCCACCAACTCGCAGGCGACACCCTCGGCAGGGCAGCCCCGACGGTCGAGCACCAGCAAGTCGCCATCCCATTTGGCGAAAGCCAAAGCCAACATACGACCCAATTGGCCACCGCCTAAAATGCCTACTGTGGGAAAACCTTTCTCCTTACGTTGCATCCGGCAAAGCTACAAAAAACGTATCTTGCCGCCCCTATGAAAAGCATACTCATCAAGGAAGGCCTGCTGGTGAATCGCGGCAAAACCTTCACAGCAGACCTGCTCATCAAAAAAGGCCGCATCGAACGCATCGCTCCTTCCATCCATGCCCGGGCCGATATCGAAATTTCCGCCGCCGGAAAATGGGTGCTGCCCGGAGTCATTGACGACCAGGTACACTTCCGCGAGCCGGGCCTCACCCATAAAGCCGACATCGCCTCCGAAACACGCGCCGCCGTGGCCGGAGGAACGACCTCCTTCATGGAAATGCCCAACACGCGGCCACCAACACTCACACAGGAGCTCTTGGAAGAAAAATACCGACGTGCCGCAGAGGTATCCCTGGCTAATTATTCCTTCTACATGGGCGTCAGCAACGACAACCTCGACGAAGCCCTGCGCACAAACCCCCAAAATGTCTGTGGCCTCAAGGTCTTCATGGGCTCAAGCACGGGCAACATGCTGGTGGACGACGCCCAAACCTTGGAAGCCATCTTCTCCCGCAGCCCCATGCTCATCGCCACCCATTGTGAAGATGAACAAACCATCCGCAAAAACATGCAGCGCTATCGCGAACGCTATGGCGAAGAAGTGCCCATGCGCTGCCATCCCGAAATACGCAGCGCCGAAGCCTGCTACCTCTCTTCCTCTCTCGCGGTAAAGCTGGCCAAAAAACACGGCAGCCGCCTGCACATCCTCCACCTGAGTACCCAAAACGAACTGGAGCTCTTCGAGGCCGAAACCCCGCTCAAAGACAAGCGCATCACTGCCGAAGTCTGCGTACACCACCTCTTCTTTTCGGCAGAAGACTACGAGCGCCTCGGTTCTTTCGTCAAGTGCAACCCCGCCATCAAAGCGC
>JALVES010000350.1 GCA_027030635.1 Saprospiraceae bacterium
GCGCTGCTCCCCGCCACAAGAAACCAAAACAAAAAACAGCGAGAAAACAAGCAGGGCTTTACCCGTCTGCAAAAACGCCCCTGCCCAAAAAGAAAAAACAGCTCCCCCCGGCTGCCCCCTCAAACAATTATTAAAAGCTTTCATCCGTTCAAATTTACACCCCAAGCCCAAATGCCTTGCAAATTGGCTATATGCCTTTCGTGATTTATTTTTGCGAAGTCTTCGACCTCTCATCAGCAACACCGACATGCGCAACCGTTTTCGTCTAAAGATATTCCTCTTGCTCGGGCTCCTGGCCCTCTCTGCTCAACTTTGGAGCGCCACCGATAAATACCGCATCATGTGGCGGGAAGACCCCGCCACCAGCATGGTCATCGGCTGGAATCAACGCTCCGGGCACTCCCCGCGCCTGTACTACGACACCGAAGACCACGGCCAAAATTACGAAGCCTACGCCACTGTAACCATCCCCACCCGCGTAGCCGAGGCCAAAGGCATGAAAAACAACTTCGTGCGCCTCACCGGCCTGCGCCCCAACACCACCTATTACTTCCTCATCGTGGACAGCGAGGGCATCAGCCGCCGATTCTTCTTCACCACCGCCCCCGACAACCCCAATCAACGCATCTCCATCATCGCCGGCGGCGATTCGCGCAACAACCGCGAAGCACGACGCGATGCCAACCTCCTCGTCGCCAAACTGCGCCCCCTCTGCGTCATGTTTGGCGGAGATATGACCGCCTCCGACACAGGCCCCGAGTGGAAAAACTGGCTCGACGACTGGCAACTCACCATAGCCGAAGACGGCCGCATGACCCCCGTCATCGTTGCCCGCGGAAACCACGAAGCCTCCAACAAAAGCCTCGTGGACCTCTTCGACATCCCCTCGCCCGATGCCTACTACGCCCTCAACATCGGCGGCGAGCTGCTGCGCATCTACACCCTCAACTCCCTCATCGCCGTGGGCGGCAAGCAAAAACAATGGCTGGAAAATGACCTCCAACTCCACGAACACATGATGTGGAAAATCGCACAATACCACTTCTCCACCCGCCCGCATACCAGCCGTAAAAAAGAACAAAACGAGCAGTTCATCCACTGGTCGTCCCTCTTTCACCAATACGGCGTCAAACTCGTCATCGAATCCGATGCCCACGATGTAAAAATCACCTGGCCCGTCAAACCCGGCGTCGGTCCCGGCAGCCACCAGGGCTTCGTGCGCGACGACATCACCGGCACCGTCTATGCCGGCGAAGGATGCTGGGGCGCTCCCCTCCGGCCCGCCGACGACATCAAACCCTGGACGCGCGCCGCCGGCAGCTTCAACCAGTTCAAATGGCTCTGGATTGATGCCGACCAAATCGAAATGCGCACCGTGCGCGTGGACGGAGCCTCCAAAGTAGCCTCCGTACCCCGCGACAACCCCTTCCACATCCCACAGGGCCTCACCCTCTGGAACCCTCCCACCGGTGATGTCGTCATCATCCCGCGCAAGGCTCCCGACCCCTTTAAACCCTATCCGGGCGAAGACGAACTCTTCGTCAGCAGAGAAGGAGGAAAAGCCTCACAACCTCAAAAACCTGCCTCCACATCAGCAGCCATGGAAGTATGGAGCTTCGAAATCAGCCGCTTTGGCCAGGGACTCAAACTCTCCTGGGTCGTCTATAACGAAAGCCCAAACCTCAAATACGAACTGCAACGCTCCGAAGACGGCGGCCACACCTTCCACACCATCGGCACCATCAACGGCAAAGGCCAAACCCGCAACGAATATCAATTCTTAGATACAGAGATAAACAGCAGCCCCGGCAAAAATCTCCGCTACCGCCTGAGATACCTCATGCCCGATGGAAAAATCAACACCTTCAACCCCCGTGAAGAGGCCATCCTCAGCGCCGAAGGCTGGGAGCGCTTCCCCAAACTGGTGCCCGACCCGTCCACAGGCCGCATCAAATTTGCCTACGAACTCAAACGCCCGGGCAAAGTACGGGCCATACTGCTCGACATCCGCCTCGACGAAATGGCCTCTATGGAATTGCCCAACCAAAAACCCGGCAAGTACCTCAAAGCCATGGACCTCACCGCTCTGCCCCCGGGCCGCTACCTGCTCATCATCCGGGCCGACGGCCGCCCCCTGCGCAGATACCGCGTAGTCAAGTAGCCATGCG
>JALVES010000351.1 GCA_027030635.1 Saprospiraceae bacterium
GAAATGCTCAGGCCCGAAGCCAACAGTTGCTTTTTCAAAGCGGCTATGTTTGCCTCATCTACCAGCGGGTGATCTACTTCGGGAACGGGGTCTTGCCACAAGAGCACCTCTTCGGGCACTTCGGGCCCCAGATAGCGGGCGCGGGGCCCCAAGTCGCGATGCGTCAGCTTAAACCAGGCGCGGGCAAAGGCATCGGCGAACTCATCGGGATTTTCGTAAAAGCGCCGCGAAATTTTTTCGTACTCGGGGTCAAAGCGCAAGGACAAGTCGGTGGTGAGCATCATGGGAGCATGGCGCCGGTCGCTAAGATGGGCATCCGGAACGGTGTCCTTTGCTTCGGGATTTTTGGGCGTCCACTGCCAGGCACCGGCGGGGCTTTTGGTCAGCTCCCAGTCGTATTCAAACAGGTGTTTGAAAAAATCGTGATTCCACTTGGTGGGCGTGGTGGTCCAGGCACCTTCGGGACCGCCGGTGAAAGTGTCTTCGGCCCGTCCTTTGCCATAGCTGTTTTTCCATCCCAGGCCTTGGTCTTCCAGTTCTGCGGCCGCGGGTTCAGGGCCTACATAGCTCTTCTCCACGGCGCCGTGGCTCTTGCCGAAGGTATGCCCGCCGGCGATGAGTGCTACGGTTTCTTCGTCGTTCATGGCCATGCGACGGAAGGTTTCGCGTATGTCACGGGCAGCGGCAAGAGGGTCGGGATTGCCATTGGGGCCTTCGGGATTGACGTAGATCAGGCCCATTTGTACGGCGGCGAGGGGATTTTCCAGTTCCCGTTCGCCGGTGTGGCGCTTGTCGTCTAACCACTCGGCTTCCGGGCCCCAGTAAATGTCTTCTTCCGGCTGCCAGATGTCTTCGCGCCCGGCGGCAAAGCCAAAAGGCTTGAAGCCCATGGATTCCAGGGCGCAATTTCCCGCAAGGATGATCAAATCTCCCCAGGAAAGCTTGCGGCCGTATTTCTTTTTTACCGGCCAAAGGAGCAGGCGGGCTTTGTCCAAATTTGCATTGTCGGGCCAGCTGTTCACCGGCGGGAAGCGCATGGAAGCCCGGCTCGCACCGCCGCGCCCGTCAGCAATCCGGTAAGTGCCGGCGCTGTGCCAGGCCAGCCTGATGAACAAAGGCCCGTAATGCCCGTAATCGGCAGGCCACCAATCCTGAGAGTTTGTCATCACCTCTTTGATGTCATTTTTGACTTCCGTCAAATCCAAAGACGCAAATTCTTTGGCATAATCAAACGCCTCTCCCAGAGGGTTGGCTGAAGGCGGATGCTGACGCAAAATGTTTAAGCGCAGCAGATTCGGCCAGATGTCGTACAAAGGAATGCCTTCGCCCGCCGCCTTTTTTAAAGTGCCTGCGTGAAACGGGCACTTGCTTTGTCCGTTGCCGGAGCCAAAGGCTTGAGTTTTTTGTCCTTCTTTCATTGCAGTAGTTTTTGAGATTTACAATCAAGGGGTTTGCAGTACACGACAAAGGTAATCCTGCAAACAACATCACGCAAATTGATAATTTTTATAAACAAATTGATTTTTTCTATGTAAATTTGCGGCATGACTCTGCAACAACTCAAGTATCTGCTCGCCATTGAAGAGCACCGCCACTTTGTGGAAGCTGCAAGGCACTGCCACGTTACCCAGCCCACGCTGAGCATGATGGTACACAAGCTGGAAGAGGAAATCGGCATCAAGATTTTTGACCGCAGCAAAAAGCCCATTACCCCCACCAAAGATGGCGAGCTCATTTTGGAGCAGGCACGCGAAGTGCTGGCCGCCGCGAGGCGCTTTGAAGACATCGCCTCCGAGTTGCGGGGCGAAATGCGAGGCACGCTCAAACTCGGCATCATCCCCACTGTGGCGCCCTACCTCATATCTCGTTTCCTGCCGCATTTTCTCAACACTTACCCCGACATCCATCTCCACATCACCGAGCTGACCACCGACGAGCTGACTACCCGACTCAAGCGCCACCAGCTCGATGCCGGCATCCTCGCCACGCCTCTCGACGACCCGGCCATCAGGGAGCACTTCCTCTACCACGAAGAATTCGTCGCCTACGTCTCACCCGACAACAGCCTGCTCAAAAAGCGCTACCTGCTGCCCGACGACATCAATCCCGAACGGCTGTGGCTGCTCGAAGAGGGCCACTGCCTGCGCACCCAAATCATCAACCTC
>JALVES010000352.1 GCA_027030635.1 Saprospiraceae bacterium
ATGACGGTCAGGGAGGCATCAAGGAAGAAGCCGAAGATTCCAAGGCCATCATCCGGGCAATTACCATTCACCTCGGGGTGATGTTTTGAGTTTTCTTTCTCCGCAGCGGGCGATGCGTCCTGCTCGCCCGCTGCAGAGAAAGATGAGAGAGATGCGATGAAAGAAAAGTACCTGACGCAGTTTGTCAAAGAGGCCCTGGCCGAAGATGTCGGCCCGGGCGATTTCACTTCGGAAGCCTGTATTCCGGAGGATGCGCGTTCGCATGCGCAATTGTTGGTCAAAGACGTGGGCGTCATTGCCGGGGTGGAAGTGGCGGAGTTCATTTTTCGGTACTTAGACCCGCAGATGCGTTTCGAATGCCACAAGCCGGATGGCTCGGATGTGAATGAGGGCGAGGTGGTTTTTGACGTTTACATCAATACCCGCGCTTTGCTCAAAGGCGAGCGCCTTTGCCTGAACACCATGCAGCGCATGAGTGGCATAGCCACTTTGAGCAACCATTTCCAGTTTGAGACGGAGGGCACGGGCGTTACGGTTTTGGATACCCGCAAGACGACGCCCCTGCTGCGCTTTCTGGAAAAATGGGCTGTCAGGCTGGGTGGCTGCCAAAACTATCGCTTTGGCCTGTACGATCGCTTCATGATCAAGGACAACCATATAGATGCCGCGGGTGGGCTGTCTGAGGCCATACAGCGGGTGCTCGATTTCCGGAAGGAAAAGAAACTGGAGCATCTGGCCATTACCGTGGAGGTTCGCAATTTAGAGGAACTTTTTACGGCCTTAGACCTTGGCGGCTTCGACCGGATATTGTTCGACAATTTTGAAATTCCCCTGCTTGCCGAGGCCGTGGAGATTGTCGCCGGCCGTTTTGAAACTGAAGCCTCCGGAGGCATTACCGTCTTCAACGTGCGGGAATATGCCGAGACCGGTGTGGATTACGTCTCTTCCGGAGCGCTTACTCATTCGGCTACGCCCCTGGATTTGTCTTTGAAGGTTGTTGCTCCTATATAGGTCGCAAAAGGAGCCACAAAAAGAGCAGGCTGCCTATGCCTACGATCCAGATTCTGAGGTCTTTTTTCCAATTGATGCTTTTGTGTTCAGGGGGCTTCATGTCTTTTGATGTTTTAATACCGAATTCTATATGTTCAGTATCTCTTACATCAAAAAACGTGCCACTCCTTTTACTTGATAATTGTTTTCTTTAAAGGGGTGTAGTATTCAATGGTGAAGCTGAGCGAGAAGGGAGGTTCTTCAATGCGTTTGCTTTGGATGTGTACGAGATAGGCTTCTGCTTTGCCCGTTGACAGGTTTTTGAGCATTTCGGGGGTGAGGGTGATTTTTCCCTCTTCGGAGGGGCCTTTGACTTTGGTGGTTGCTGCCTTGTTGTTGCTGTCGGTGATGAGGACTGCGATTTGTTCGCCTTCCGGCAAATGGGCGGGCGTGAAGGAGATGTAGTTGGTTTTGTCTTTGTAGATGGTTTTGGGCAGCTCGAAATCCTGCAGATGGTCAACGCCCTCTGTAAAGCTGAAGCGATGCTCCCTGCCCTCATCGTCTGTGAGCGTGAAGAAATAACCCTCTTGGCGCCAGTCCATGTTGTTTTCGTACTGATATTTGACGTACTTGTCTCCTACACGACGTTCGCCCATGCCGCTGCCGAGAAACTTGACACCCCTGGCAAAGCTTTTGGGGCGGGTATCGGTATCGTCGTTTCCCTGAAAGAAGTAGGCTTCGGCCTTGAGGTGTTTGTCGTCTTCGATGAAGCGCACGAAGAGATTGCCGCGTATGGGCAGCTCTTCCGCAGCAGTGGATGAGGATGAAGCCTCCTCCCCGTTTTGGGGCTCGTTTTGGCAGGAGAAGAGAGCGAAGATGGACAGTAAGAGCAAGAGATTTTTCATCGTGTCGGGTTTTTTCAATGGTTCATTAAGTTTTGAGATGGCAATATGCCCAAGTTTCAGCAAATATTCAATGCATCTTTTATTTTTTTTCCAACTCAGGCCCGATTTCAAAGTTACATGAAATAAATGACACCATCTGGCAATTGAACCTTTGTAAGAGCCCATCTCCGATCCCCGAGCTGGAGCCAAAGCGGAAGATCGGGGAGCGGATTTTTGAAGATTTGCTTATCCTCCTATGGGGCCGGCTCGGGAGACAGCCAATAGGGACG
>JALVES010000353.1 GCA_027030635.1 Saprospiraceae bacterium
TGAGGTGGAAAAGGACCGGCGCAACCCACTCTTGGATGTTACTTTTGACGGCGAGCACATTTTTGACGGCGACCTGGTTTCGGCCGAGCCGGAGGTGCTCATCCAGTTGCGGGATGAAAATCCCTTCCTGCCGATTGCCGACAGCACGGCCTTTCAACTGCTGCTCAAGGAGCCCGACGGCAATTTGCGCAGGCTCTATTTCAGCGATCCGGAGCTGAGTTTTATGCCGGCTACTGCCGAGGACAATCGCGCCCGCGTCCGCTGGACGCCCCGCTTTGAGAAAGACGGAGAGTACAGTCTGTACATTGCTGCGGAGGATGCCAGTGGCAATCAGAGCGGCCAACTCAACTACGTGCTCTCGCAGTCGGAGTTTGGCTATGATTTTGAGCAGCGCTTCAGGGTGATTACCTCGGCCTCCCTCTCGAATGTGTTGAACTATCCCAATCCCTTTTCGACGCAGACGTATTTCGTCTATACCCTGACGGGCAGCGAGGCGCCGGCGGATTTCCGTTTGCAGATTTATACCGTCTCGGGGCGCCTGGTGCGTGAGTTGACGCAGGCTGAGCTGGGGCCTCTGCGCGTGGGCACGCATCGCACGGATTTGCCCTGGGATGGCACCGACAGCTATGGCGACCCTCTGGCCAATGGCGTTTATTTGTACCGCATTCTGGCGAAGGATGCCGAGGGTAAGGAATTGGATTTCTTCCCTACGGGGGCCGATGCGTATTTTTCGCAGGGGTTTGGAAAAATGGTGCTGATTCGATGAGCGCCGTTTTCAATCGAACCGGATAGATGGGCGGGGTTTTCAGGAAACATACGGCCGTACTTTGCTGGTTGCTTCTCGCTCTGTGGGCGGCTTTGTTTTACCACGGCATTGCTTTGAGCGATGAGTATCTGTATGCCTTTAACGCACGGGAATGGCTGAACGGGCACTGGCCACAGACGCCTTCGCCTTTTGCGCACAGGATTGGTTTTGTGTGGCCGCTGGCGGTGGTGATGTACCTCTTTGGCGGCGCTCCCCGCCTGCTGATCTTGCCTGCCGGCCTGGCTTTTGTCTGGCTGGTGTGGAGTGTGGTGCGGGCCGGTCGCTCATCGGGTGCGGGCGATCTTCTTTCCCGCAGTTTTCCGGCTGCGGCGGGCTTGCTGGCGCTGAATCCCGCTTTGCTTTACCATGCTGCCGATGTCTCGCACGATATGTTGATGGTGGCGCCGGCCACTGCAGCCGTGATGATGCTGTGGAAGCAGCGCCAAGGCGCATCCGGGGCGCTGTTTTCGCTGCTGTTGTTTTGGGCTTTTTTGAGCAAGGAGTCGGTAGTGTATCTGTTGCCCTTTTTGCTGTGGTTTTTTGCGCAGTCTCTGCGGAGCGAAGCCGGCGGCTCGTCTGATGCCTGGCGTCCGGATTCAGCTTTGCCCGGCCGTTTTTGGCTGTGGGCCATTGGGACGGGGGTTTTCCTCGGTCTTTTGTACCTCGGCATGTATGCATGGTGGAAGGGCGATCCCCTTTATCGCTTTGCGGGCATGGCTGAGCACAATCTGGGGCCTTATTCCTATCACGGCAAATCGCTGTCGGAGAAGTTGTTGCGGTTGAGCATTTATCCCTTTGTTTTTCTGCTGCGTTCGCCGGGCTTTGGGGTCTTGCTGGTGCCGGTTTTGGGCGTGTTGGCAGAGCCCGGGCTGCGGCGGCAGTTGTGGTCAAAAGCCCGCTTTTTTGTCGTCTGGTTCTTTTCCCTTTTGGCCATGCACTGGTTTGGCAGTTCTTCTTTGCAGGAATGGAATCCACTGACTTTGGACGAGCGCATGTGGTTGCTGCTGCTGCCGCCATTGAGTTTGCTGGCAGCACAGTCGGAGGGGCTTTTGAGAGCGGACTTTCACACTTCGCAGGGGAGGCGCTTTCGCTTGCTTCTGCTGTGGTGGGTTTTGTTTTTGGCAGGTCTTGCGGGCCCGGCTGCCTATCCCGAGAAACTGGCAGGTCTTTGGGCTGTGTCGCTGACGGCTTTGGGCTATTTGCTTTTGACTTACGGGCATTCGGGTTTTGGAGAGAAACTGCCCAAAGCCGGCCAATGGCTTTGGCGCGGACTTACACGGCCATATTTTGTCCTTGCTTTTCCACTTTTGCTGGCTGCTTTGTGGAGTCTGGTGAGTTTGAAAAGGAACGACACCTTTAGCCGTGAGCGGGCGCTTTTGCAGCAGCTGGTGGCTTCGGAAGAGGGAGTCGGGCGGGAAGGAAAAATTCTGATCATCACTGATTCCCTGTTGGTGGACAAGCCCCTGGCGCATTTCGATTTCGACAGCAGCCGGATGGAGGCTGTGGAATGGGCTTATTGGGGGGATTTCCCACAGGGATATTCCCCGGTTATGAACGGGAAGTTGAAAGGCAGAAAGGCGTATTTGCTTTACACGCCCCGGCGCGTGGACTTGATTCGGGCATTTTTTCACCGTTCGCCTCCGGCCTGGGTGGAGGAGCGTTTGCGTCAGGCGGCAGTTAGGGAGGCTGTGGTTTTAATAGCTCTGTAAAGGATTCCGCCCCGCTTTAGAACAGGCTTTCGATGATGTGCTCTTCGGTAATGCCTTCGGCCTCGGCCTTGTAGTTGCGCACGATGCGGTGGCGCAGTACGAATTTGGCGATGGCGCGTACATCTTCCTCGTCGGGGGCGTATTTGCCGTGTATGCCGGCATGGCATTTGGCGCCGAGTACGAGGTATTGGGACGCACGGGGGCCGGCGCCCCAGGAGATGTAGTTGTTCACCATATCGGTGGCGTGCTCTGTGCCCGGGCGCGTGCGCACGGCGAGGGAGACGGCGTATTCCAGCACATGATCGGAGACGGGAATTTTCCTGACCAATTGCTGGAAGGCGAGGATGTCGAGGTCTGTAAGCACGTGTTTGAGCTCATAGTTGCGGGGAGCCGTAGTCTGGCGCACCACCTCTACTTCTTCCTGGTAAGAGGGATAGTCCAGCGGGATGTTGAACATGAAGCGGTCGAGTTGTGCTTCGGGCAGGGGGTAAGTACCTTCCTGTTCGATGGGGTTTTGCGTGGCCAGCACGAAGAAGGGCGAGGGCAGGGGATGGCGTTCGCCACCTGTGGTAACGGAGCGCTCCTGCATGGCCTCGAGCAGGGCTGCCTGCGTTTTGGGCGGTGTGCGGTTGATTTCGTCGGCGAGGACGATGTTGGCGAAGATGGGGCCGCGGTTGAAGTGGAAGTGCCGCTCTTCATCCATGACTTCCGAGCCCGTAATATCGGAGGGCATGAGGTCGGGTGTAAACTGGATGCGTTTGAAATCGAGGTCCAGCACATCTGCGATGGTGCTGATGAGGAGGGTTTTTGCCAGTCCGGGGACACCTACCAGCAGGCTGTGGCCATTGCTAAAGAGGGAGATGATGACGGCCTGTATGACGTCCTGTTGCCCTACGATGACTTTGCCAATTTCGGCCCGTAAATCCTGATAGGCCTGAGCCATGGCATCCACGGCTTCTTTGTCGGAATTAAATTTCTTCATGTTTGGGTTCTTTTGGGCGACGGGCTGTATGCCTTTTTGCCTCGGAGCTGCAAATATAGGAAGAGAAAGGCAGCCGCAGCTGCCTTTCTTTTATTCCTCTTCTTCTTTTTTTGAGGAAGTGAGGTCGGAAAGTTCCTCCATGATGTCTTCTACTTTGTCGCTGATTTTATCGCCGACTACGGAGGCCACTGCTTTGGCCGTATCCATGACATCAGTCAGCGATTCGCCGAGCACGTTGCCGATGGCGTCTAAGAGCGAGTCTTCTTCACCGTCTTTTTTCTCTTCGGTTTGCTCTTCTTTAGCCTCAGCTTTTTCCTCAGTCTTTTCTTCAGCGGTTTTTTCTTGGGGGCTTGCTTCCGTTTTTTCTGTGCTTTCTTCTTCTTTGGCTTCAGCTTTTTCGCCTTCGGCTGCGGCGCTTAATTTTTCTTTATTGCGTTTGACTTCTTCCTCGATTTTTTTACGTGCGGCTTCTTCGGCTTCTTTTTTCTTGCGGGCCATTTCTTCGCGGCGCTTGCGTTCTTCTTCGCGTGCGATGAGTCTTTCGCGTCTTTGCTCCAGTTCTGTTTTGGTTTTGAGCATGTCTTCGAGTTTGGCCTCTTTGGAGTGCAGGCGTTCTTCGATCATGCTGATTTTTGCCTGGCGCAATTGGGCTTCCAACTGGTTGTCGGCCGAGTTGATTTTGCGTTTTTCGAATTCCAGGTTTTTGCGCTCGTGTGCGATGGATTTTTGCATGCGCTCGATGGCTTCGAGCAGGCCTGCGTAGCGTTTTTCGAGGCGCTGGAGGGGTGTGATGTCGTCGGCTTCCTGGCCGAAGCGGCGCCGTCGAATGTCTTTAAAGGCCTTGTCTATTTTGTCCCAAATGCGGTGGCGATGGCCTTTGGTAAATTCTGTTTCGCGTACTTTTTGCTGGAGTTGTTTGAGTTCTTCGAAGAGTTTTTTGAGGTTTTTGTTTTCCTCTATGCGGCTTTCGATTTCTTTGAGCTCGCTAAGCAGGGCTTCGTAATTTTCGCGGGATTTGGCTTTGAACTTTTCGTGCCATTGGCTGCGCAGTTCTTTCATTTTGGCAAAGAGCTCATCTGTTTCTGTGCGCAGTTTGTCGGCATGGTCTTTGAAGAGGGTGCGTTCTCTGACCTGGTGTTGCACTTTTCCCCAGAAGGAGCGCAGGTTTTCCCAGGCGTCGTTGCTGAATTCTTTGAGTGATTCGACCTGGTCTTTCAGTTCATCCAGTTTGGATTGGTAGTTGTCGTACATTTTGGTGGAGAGCACGAGGAAATTCCACTCTGCCTGGACGCGTTTGAGCAGGTTTTCGCTTTCTTCGTTTTCGGGTTTTATGCCTTCCGGCAAAATGGATTCGGAGAGGCTGAGTTTGGTTTTGACGGGTGTGTATCCCTGTGGGAATTCGACCTCTTCTCCTTTGCGCCATTTTTCCATCAGCGCTTCTTCGAGTTCGTCGGTAACGACCCCTTCGGGCAGTTTCCACACATCAATTTCTCCTTTGTGTTCGTCGAGTAAAAGCGCTATGAGGGCGCGTTCGTTTTCGGCAGTTTTGCCCCAAAGTACGAGTCTGGTTCTCATGTCTGATTAGTTTCGGTGTAAAAGATTCACAAAAAGTCTGGTGATGACTTGGTCTTTACCTCTGCAAAAATACTAAAATTTGGCTTACTTTTATGCTCAAAATACATCCATTATGAAACGACCATTTTCTTTTCAGAGCTGGATTGACGAGCATCGCCATTTGCTCAGGCCGCCGGTAGGCAATCAGCAGGTTTATCTCGACAACGAAGACTTCATCGTCATGGTTGTCGGGGGCCCCAACATGCGCAAAGATTACCACTACAATGAGGGTGAGGAGTTGTTTTATCAGGTAGAGGGCGACATGGTGCTCAAGATCATCAACGAGGAGGGGAAGCCGGAAGACATTCCCATCCGTGCGGGCGAGATGTTTTTGCTGCCGCCGCGGGTGCCGCATTCGCCTCAGCGTCCTGCCGATACGGTGGGTTTGGTCATTGAGCGCTACCGCAAGCCGGGTGAGAACGACAAGCTCATGTGGTTTTGCGACAACTGCCACGAAAAGTTGCACGAGGAAACTTTTGAGTTGAAGGACATTGTGGGGCAGTTGAAGGCAGCTATTGAGCATTTTTGCGGAAGCGAGGAATTGCGCACTTGCAAGAAGTGTGGTCATGTTTTAAGCTGTTAGATGAAGCGTACCTATTTTGCCAGTGATTTTCATCTTGGCGTGGACGCCCGTCTGACGAGCCGTGAGCGGGAAAAGCAGCTCGTTCGTTGGTTGGAGCATATCCGCGGGGATGCAGCGGCCATTTACCTGCTGGGCGATGTGTTTGACTTTTGGTTTGAGTACCGCACGGTGGTGCCCAAGGGCTTTGTCAGGCTGTTGGGCAAGTTGGCTGAGTTGCGCGATCAGGGTATTCCCATTTACTTTTTTACGGGCAATCACGACATGTGGATGTTCCGCTATTTTGAGGAAGAGCTGGACATTCCCATTTGGCGAAAGCCGCGTCTTGTGGATATCGGGGGCAAGAAATTTTATTTGGGGCATGGCGATGGCTTGGGGCCGGGGGATCATGGCTACAAGTTCATCAAGCGGGTTTTTGCCCATCCCTGGGCGCAGTGGTTGTATGCCCGTTTGCATCCCAATTTTGCGTTGCCCTTTGCGCGTTATTGGTCGGCCAACAGTCGGGCATCGCATGGAGATGCTGACCGGCTGTTTCTCGGCGAGGAGCAGGAATGGCTCATTGCTTACATTCGCGAGAAGATGCACGAAATTCCGGCCGACTACTTTGTCTTTGGCCATCGGCATTTGCCCATAGATTTTCCCTTAGATGCCGAAGGTCGTCGCCGTTATGTCAATCTGGGTGAGTGGTTGTACTCGAATTCTTATGCGGTTTTTGACGGAGAGAACCTTCGTTTAGAATTTTTCGAAAATGAGGAGGGCCGTGTTTATCCCTGAGCGTTGGCATAGGATGATAAGGAGCTGCTGCCCGGGCCGGGCGGGAGCGCTTTTTGGGGCGGTGGTGGTGGTCTTGTCTTGTACTTCCGTTCGCCATGCAGAAGCGGAGCAGGGCGGGGAGCGGGAAATGCTTCAAAGGGATAGCTGCCCCGGGCTTTTCACCATAGAAAAAGAGGCTGATTTTATAGCTACGGATGTGTTGCTCAATTGCTATCTCGCTTTGTCTTCGGGGGAATTGCTGCGCTATGATTCTTCAGGCGTTTTGCAGGCCCGATATGGCAATTTTGCTCGGGGTGTGCTCAGCGATGTGGATGTGTCCAATCCTTTGCGGCCGCTTTTGTTTTACCGCGATTTTTCTGAATTGGTGGTTTTAGACCCGCAGTTTGCCGAGTTGGGTGTGCTTTCTCTGCGCGATGAGGGCCTGCCGGATTGCACGGCTGTGTGCCGTGCCCGCGACAATCAGTTGTGGGTGTTTGAGGCATCTGAGGGCGTTTTGTACAAAATTTCCGAGCGGGGCGAGAGGCTTTTGGAGAGCGACCCTTTGAGGTTGTGGCTGCCGCAGGGCAGTGCGTGGTTCTTTTCGTCTATGCGGGAGAGTGAGCACTACGTGTTGCTTTGGGCGCCGGAGCAGGGCTTTGCGGTTTTTGATGCTTTTGCCCGTTTTTTGCGCTTCATCCCCTTAGCGGGTGTGCAAGCCTGGCAAATGTTGGATGCGGACACTTTTCTGCTTTTGACGGGCAGTGGCAAACCCGTTTTGTTTTTTCCGGAAACGGGAGAAATTCAGCCACTTTCTTTACCTTGCAGCCTCTTTTCGATGCGCCAGTTTGAGTGGCAGGGAAACAGGTATTACCTGCGCTTTGATGCAAGGGTGGGGGCCTATGAGTTTTTGCTTAGAGAAGATGGGGGCTCTGAGTAGATGTTCACAGGCAGAATATCGCGGGGTGACTTGCGTTCTTGTAAAGAAGAAAAAGTTGTAAAAAACCATGCAGACCTTTTTGAAACTCCTTTTTGTAGTTCTGATTTTGGCATTTGGCGAAAGCCTGGCAAAGGCCCAACCCGGTTGGGAATTGGGTGGCTGGGGCGGTGTAGCCTACTATTTTGGCGACCTGAACACTGAGTTCATTTTGAAGCGCCCGGGCACACTCGCCGGCATGACGACGAGGTATAATTTCAATGAGCGCGTTTGCTGGCGGCTGTCTGCCGGCTTTACGGAAGTGAGTGCTTACGATTCTGATTCTGAGAACCCCTACCAACGGGCGCGAAATCTGCATTTCCGCTCGCCCATAGCCGATTTGACGATGGCCCTGGAGTTTAATTTCCTGTCCTATACACACGGCAGTAAGGATGAGTTCTTTACGCCCTATGTGCTGGGAGGTTTTTCTGTTTTTTATTACAACCCTCAGGCGCAGTATCAGGGCGAGTGGGTGGATTTGCGTCCGCTTGGCACGGAGGGGCAGTTTAAAGGCGAGGAGTATTACTCTCTCAGTCCGGCTTTGGTGTATGGCGCGGGTATGAAGTTTAGCCTGAGCTATGTGTGGAGTTTGGAAATAGAAGTGGGAGGCCGCCATGCTTTTACTGATTACTTAGACGATGTGAGTACCGTCTATCCCGACCGCACAGATTTGGAAAAATTGCGCGGCGAGGTGGCCGTAGTACTCTCCGACCCCTCCATAGACATTCCGGGTGTGGATGAGCAATTTGGCCGCGAGGGCTTTCAGCGTGGCGACAGCAACAGCAAAGACAATTACGTGTTTATCAGCCTTGGTCTGAGTTATTATTTTGGGCATTTGCTTTGCCCGAGTATTGGGCGGCATTGATTGTATTGACTGGCGGGCTGAAGCCCGCTGTACTGACTGGCGGACTGAAGTCCGCTGTACTGACTGGCGGGCTGAAGCCCGCCCTACAGGGTTACTTTTACGAGTTTTAATTCATTTCTTTTTTCGCTGGGGATGACGATTTCTTTGGCGCTCATTTGGAGGGCTTCGGTGAAGCGGAGTTGGAGGGCGAGGTGTT
>JALVES010000354.1 GCA_027030635.1 Saprospiraceae bacterium
TCTACATCATCAAAGCGCTCACCACCAAAGGTGAAATGCGTGTCCAAAAACTGGAGGTGGTGAGGTAGATTGATTTCTGTCCTGAGGCTGTAAATTAAAAAGAGCCATGCTGCGATGCAGCATGGCTCTTTTTTGTGCAAAAAAAGAAGAGCCGAAAAAAACTTCGGCCCTTCCACATGCTCATGGGATTATGAGTAAACTGAATTGCATCTTCTTCGGTTAAGGGAAATCGCTTGAGCTGGAGTGGATTTTTAGCAAAAATAAGGGTTTTGGGGATATGTAGTCAATACCTGAAAATGGGTATTTTGATTCTGTAGTAAAAAATCTACCACACAGGCAGCATTTACCCCGCTTAAGGCGTTTAAATTTGAAAAATGAACTTGGTTTTTAGTTGGTTTTGTTTGTAATTGAAAGGGGCCGTTGCCAGGACGAAGCCCCTTTCTTTTTTATTTACCCGTATAGGTATGCGGGCTGAGTTGTTTAAGTTCTTCTTTCAGTTTTTGCGGGATGTCCAAATCTTCGATAAAGCGGTGGATGTCTTCTTGGGTGAAGTGGCTTTTTCCACGGGTAAAGGCTTTTAGTTTTTCGTAGGGCTGCTCAAAGCCCTCTCGTCTGAGGATGGTTTGGATGGGTTCGGCCAATACCATCCAGTTTTGATCTAAGTCGCGCTCTAAGGCTTCCCGATTGAGCTCGATTTTGTTCAGCCCCCGTTGGAGGCTGCTGAGGGCGATGCTGAAATAGCCGAGAGGCAAACCCAGATTTCTCAGCACGGTGCTGTCGGTTAAATCGCGTTGCAGGCGGGAGATGGGGAGCTTGGCAGCCAGATGACCGGCTACGGCCTGCATCATGCCGAGATTGCCCTCTGCGTTTTCAAAATCTATGGGATTGACTTTGTGAGGCATGGCCGAAGAACCCACTTCGCCGGCTGTGACTTTT
The DNA here is from genome assembly GCA_027030635.1 of Saprospiraceae bacterium. GTDB lineage: Bacteria > Bacteroidota > Bacteroidia > Chitinophagales > Saprospiraceae > WGBN01. Next base: position 937 of record JALVES010000354.1, read on the forward strand.
TGCCTGAAATACTCCATGGAGATGTACGTCCATATATCGCGGCAGAGGTCTGTGAAGATGGAGGCCAGGCGCATGAGCCCGTGCATTTGAGCGGCGAGGTGGTCGTAAGGCTCGATTTGGGTCGTGGGAAAGCTGCGCTCCAGTCCGAGGCGCTCTTCAACAAAGCGTTTGGCGAAAGCCTGCCAATCTACATCCGGATAGGCGACGTAATGCGCGTTGAGGTTGCCGACAGCTCCTCCGAATTTAGCGCGATGGGGAATGTCTTTGAGGAGCCGCCATTGCCCTTTTAGCCTTTCGGCAAATACAGTCAATTCTTTGCCCAGGCGAGTGGGAGAAGCCGGCTGCCCGTGCGTGCGCGCCAGCATGGGGACGTCTTCCCAAGCCTTTGCCAGACGCTCAATTTGCAAAATTACCTTGCTGAGAGCGGGATAAAAAACCTCCTCCAGCGCATCGCGCAACATGAGCGGAAAAGCCGTGTTGTTGATGTCTTGCGAAGTCAGTCCGAAGTGAATGAACTCCTTGTATTTTCCCAGCCCCAGGCCTTCCATGACCTCTTTGAGGAAGTACTCCACAGCCTTGACGTCGTGTCGCGTAACGGCTTCTATTTCCTTGACTCGCCCGGCATCCTCCGTCGTGAAGTTGAGTACGGCCCGTTGCATCAACAACTGCAGTTGCTCCTCGCGAATATCGCGCAGAGGCGGCAGCGGCATTTCGCAGAGCATGATGAAGTACTCCACTTCGACCCGCACCCGATAGCGGATGAGAGCGTATTCCGAGAAGTAGGAGCGAAGCGCTTCCGTAGCGCGGGCATAGCGGCCGTCTATGGGCGTGATGGCTGTGAGCATAGGTTCAGTTTTCGGGGCAAAGATACACAGCGCGACGGACTCACTTGATGAGCCGCAGCATTTCCTCTTTTCCGTTTTCTGTTTTTACCCGCAGGTAGTAGATGCCTTTCGGCAAATGGGCGGGCGTTTCCAGCGTCAAGGGCAGTCTTTGAGCTGCAGGCCATCGTTTAATCAGGATTATTTTTTTACTTGCGTCAAATAGCTGTATCTCTCGTATGTAAGCGTCTTTATGAGATTCCAATGTAATTTTTTCTGTAAACGGATTGGGCCATGCTCGGATGCTGTCGGGCTTTCCTGTTCGGCCCTGGTCTTTAGCAGGGTTTTCTGTTGAAGAAACGATGCTTTCGATTTGAAAAAAATGCAG
>JALVES010000355.1 GCA_027030635.1 Saprospiraceae bacterium
TGACGGGCTAAAGCCCGCCCAACTAAACGCTAAACGCTAAACGCTAAACACTAAACGCTAAACACTAAACGACACGTTGTGAACAATAAACCATTAAATGCGACAACCGGCAACAGACAACAGACAACCGTTCAAATCAGGCCGGCTCGGGGGTCTTCCTTACGTCAGCTCCCCGATCCTAACGGACAACCGACAACAGACAACCGACAACAGACAACCGACCTCACATCAACTCCACAGTCCGAAGCACATGTTCGACTTCACGCATGAAGCGTCGTTTGTCTTTGCCGGGGGCGAAGAGGAAGCCATTGAGGAGGATGAGTTCGTTGGTTTTGGGGTTGAGCAGGAGGTAGGCAACGAAGGGGCCACCGAGGAAGTCGTTGTTGATTTCCCAGATGCCGCGCAGTTCGAGGGCATAGATGCCGTTGAGTTGCAGTTGTTTAGAGAGCAGGGGGAGGTCTTTGTCATTGATGACCATTCGGGAGCCGGGGATGTTGGTGGAGATGTATTTGCCGGCTTCTTCGAGTATGGCTTTGGCGCCTTGGGGGCTGAGCTGTTCTTTGCTTTCGTAGGGTAGTTTATAGAGCATGATGCCTTTGGTTACGTCTTCGCGTTTGTCGTCGCGTAGCCAGAGGAAATTTTGGTCTTCGATGGCGAGCACGTAGGTGTCGGGGACTTTGAGGCGTATGCCGAATTTGCTTTCCGTTTTCTTTTCGAGATGGCGGTTGCGGCCGCTGAAATAGACGCCTGCGGCGACTTTGTCTTTTTCAAAGGCGCGAATTTTTTTGTCTATGCCGGGGAAGTCGCTGATGATGGCTTTTTTGAGTTCTTCGGGATTTTTGGCGAGCATATAGACGAGGAGCTGGCCGGTGGCCCACTTATCGTGGGAGAAGATGGTTTTATGCCCTTTTTGGAGGGCTTCTTTGATTTTGCTTTCAGGCAGGTCTTTTTTCGCCATTTTGGTCAGGGGTGATTTTTCGTTGGCGAGATTGACTGTGAAGACATAGATGCGTTGTTCGCGGCGCAGCGGGGTTTCCAGCAATTCTTCGGGGGTGAAGTAGAGCATGTCGTAGCGGGGCTCCGGCTGCGGGAGCAGTGGATAGGCCGAGCCAAAATAGTACTCGAAGGTATCTTGCAGGTCGGTATCCCAGAGCGCTTTATCTGCCACGACGGTGATTTGGCTCAGCTCGCCATAGGCATAGGGTTTGAGTTTGTATTTAGGTTGCTTTTCAGAGGTTTCCGGAGAGCAGGCTGCCATTGCGAAGAGCAGGAGCAAGAGAGATATCGGGAGCAAAAGGCGGTTTCTGACCATGATTTGATTGTACTGGATAGACTTATAGGATGCCATGCCGGCCCGCCCATAAGGGGTGAGCGCCAAAGGGTAGATGCAAAGATACGTTTAGTTTGGTGTTTTGGAGAAATCGGGCGGGGCAATAGCGTTTAATTGCCGAAGTCCGCGTTCTATCATTGGTTATTGACGGTAGCCGGCAATGCCATGATAGAACGCGGATAACGCGGATTCCGCGGGTTTTAAGCTGGTCTAACTTGATAGCCTGTTTCCCAACACGGGCAGCTTGGCAGATGACGCGGACTCCGACAAGGGGTCATTAATTATTTAAACCCAATAAGCCCTCCCGTGCGGATAAGGCAGGCTTAAAGCTCAAGGAGGTACACGACCTGCGTGTGCCATTGGGAGGTATCTTGCTCTGAGCCCGGATCGGTCATGTAAATTTCCATGACGGGCGTGCTGTGCCTGAGTTGATGCTCCTTGAGGTAGGCATCCATGGCTTCGTGGGCAGCGCCAATGCCGTTGTAGTCGCCGTAGTAATCTATGAGGAGGGCTGAGTCTGCTTCGAGGGTGATGCCTGCCAGGGTTTCGGGAATGGCATCGGGCAGCTCTGCCACGGGCATGGCGGGGGCCATGTCGGTGGTTTTTGTTTCCTCATTCCAGGTGTAGTAGAGCGCAACCGGCGGGCCGGCAGGGGTAATGCCATTTTGCCCGAGAAAAGCGCCGATTTGGGCGTAGGCTGCTGACATGAGGTTGGGGATTTCATCCCACTTTGCGCCGTCTTTGCGAACTGCGAGGTAGTGTTTTTTGCCCCAGGGCTCTTTCTTGACGGTGAGGTCGTTAATCGTTTCGGCTTGTTGTTCGATGTAGGCTTTGAGATGGTCGAGACCGAACTCAAAGTCGGGGCCTATGGCGCCCTCCATGTCCTGAAAGAGCAGCATGGCGTTGAAGGGATAGGGCACGTCAAAGCGCAGTCCCCATCGCACTTTGGTGCTGTTGGCGTCTTGCTCTTCAAACTCCCAGTAGCCTTCCCCCTCGTTGCCCTGCATCTCGAATTGAATGGCCGAGATGAGCTCGTGCGGCGGATTGACCTTGGCAATGGTGTATTTGCCGGAGCCGGAGTTTTCACTGGTCCAGCTATACGAAGCGCCTTCGCCGGAGGTCTTTTCTCCGTAAGTAACCTTTAAGGTACTGTCTTTTTGCCGCCAGGGCGACCAGTGATCCCAGGTCTTCAGGTCGCTGACAGTGCCGAATACTTTTTCAGCAGGGGCCTTAATCACAATCTCACGGGAGACATCCACTTTGCGGGGAGCGATCAGTCCGAGGATGAGGAAAATGGCCAGCAGTACTGCGATGATGAGCAGCAGGGTTTTTAGAATTTTCATAATGAAGTGTTTTAAAAGCGACTTATTCGCTGCAAATATACACAAAATGTTTTGAAACTTGGTGAAATCGGGGAAATTGGTGAAATCGGTGAAATCGGGGGGGGAGTGTTTAGTTGTTGGGCGGGCTTCAGCCCGCCAATTAGTACCGCGTGCTTTAGCGCGCGTACGATACTACACGCTACACGCTACACAAATTCTCCCTACCTTTGAAGGTTATTTCAAAGACACAAATAATCCGTTATGAAAAAGCCCGTCCTGTTTTTGTCGCTTTTTGCCTGCCTGGCATTCACTGCCTTCCTCTTGCCGCCTTCGCGGAGCTGGCGCGATAAAGTCGCTCCCGAACTTTTGGCGAAAGCCGAAAGGGGAGGCACCCACCCCTTTATCGTGAAAATGACGCAGCAGGCCGATCTCTCCGACCTTCGATACATTCACGGAAAGGAGCGCAAGGCCGAGCTGGCTTATAAGCGCCTTAGCCTTGCGGCAAATGAGGGCCAGGCCTTGTTGCAGCGCTTTTTACAGGAAGGCCGACAGCCATACCGCTCGTTTTGGGTCGTTAGCGCTCTGGCGCTCAAAGGCGATCTGCAACTGATAGCCGAAATTGCCGCCCGCCCCGATGTGGCTTTCGTCTATGACGACCCGCAGGTCGTCCTTGAAGAACCCCTCATCGCTGCCGGCAGCCGCAGCCCCGAAGACCTGCCCTGGGGCCTGACGATGATCGGCGCCGACCAGGTCTGGGCCCTGGGCATTACCGGCGAAGGCGTGGTCGTCGGTGGCCAGGATACGGGCGTGGATTGGGAGCACCCCGCCATACAGGGCAGGTATCGCGGCTGGGATGGCTCCAATGCCGACCACAACTACAACTGGCACGATGCCATACACGAAATCAATCCCCTGCACAACGATTCCATACCCAATGACCCCAACAACAATCCCTGCGGACTCAACGTACCCTATCCCTGCGACGACCACAACCACGGCACGCATACCATAGGCACCATGACGGGCGATGACGGCGGCGACAACCAAATCGGTGTGGCGCCCGGAGCAAAGTGGATTGCCTGCCGCAACATGGAGCGCGGCTACGGCATGCCCTCTACCTACATCGAATGCTTCGAGTGGTTCATGGCGCCTACGGATGTCAATGGCGAAAATCCCGATCCCGCACAGGCGCCTCACGTCATCAACAACTCCTGGGGATGCCCCGAAATGGAAGGCTGCAACCCCTCTAACTTCCCGCTCATGCAGAGCGTGGTGGACAACGTCAAAGCCTCCGGCATTGTGGTGGTGGTCTCCGCCGGTAACAGCGGCTCTTCCTGCTCTTCGGTCAACGCTCCGGCTGCCATCTTTCCCGGCAGCTTTACCGTGGGCGCTACGGCCTCCAACGACACCATAGCCGGCTTCAGCAGCCGCGGCCCCGTAGCGGTGGACAGCAGCTTCCGCCGCAAGCCCGACATCTCGGCTCCCGGCGTGAGCGTTTACTCCTGCATTCGCAACGGCCAATATGCCTCCTGGAGCGGCACCAGCATGGCCGGGCCCCACGTAGTGGGCACCGTCGCCCTGATGATCTCCGCCAATCCCGAACTGGCCGGTGAAGTGGATGTTATCGAAGACATCATCGAACAAACAGCCGTGCCCAAGACCACCGGACAGGACTGCGGCGACATCCCCGGCTCTGAAGTGCCCAACAATACCTACGGCTATGGCCGCATCAATGCCCTGGCCGCCGTGCAGCAAGCCATGCTCTATACGGCAGTTACCGAAGGAAATGCCCCCGGCTCAGACGAGCTGCGCGTTCTCCCCAACCCCTTCAGCGATGAGCTGGAGCTCCAACTGCCGGCCTTCAAAGGCTCAGCGGTATTCCTGCTCTACAACCTGCAAGGACAAAGAGTGCTCGAAGCGCCGATAGCAGCCCCGGGCAAAAGAAAAATGCTTCTGCCGGTATCTCATTTGCCGAAAGGCTTATACTTTTACGCCCTCAAAACGACGAACGCCCGCATCTATACCGGGAAATTGATCAAATAAACACCCTTCTCATGCTGAAAAAATGGATTTTTATGGCAACGCTTTTCGGAGGCCTGCTGGCCTTCGCCGGCTGTGACTCTTCTCCCAAACAGGAAGAGCATCAAGATACCCAAACACAAACAGAAGAAGAACAAGGCTTTAAGTGGGTCGTTGACCGCTTCGCCGATAAACGGGTGCTGCATTATCGCATCCCCGATTTTGACAAACTCAGCCTGCAACAAAAAAAGCTGGTCTATTACCTCACCCAGGCCGGACTGGCCGGGCGCGACATCATGTACGACATGAACTACCGCTACAACCTCGCCATCCGACATGCCATTGACAAAATCGTCAAAGACTATCAGGGCGAACGCAGCGGCGCCGACTGGGACAACTTTATGCTCTATGCAAAAAACGTCTGGTTCTCCAATGGCATCCACCATCACTACTCCATGGATAAGTTCATCCCCGCTTTTTCCAAGGAGTATTTCCAAAGTCTGCTCAAAGCTACCGGACAGGAGTTGTCTGACGAAGTGCTGACCGCCATGTTCGATCCCGAAATGGACTTCAAAAAGGTCAGTCTGGACCCCTCCAAAGATCTCCTGCTGGCCTCAGCTGTGAATTTCTACGATCCCGACATCTCGGAAAAGGAAGCCCTGGCTTACTACAAGCCCATCATGGATGCCGGCGATAAAGACCGGCCCCTCTCTTATGGCATCAACACCAAAGTGGTGCGCCGCCCCGACGGAAGCATAGGCGAAGAAGTCTGGAAAGTGGATGGCATGTATGGCCCCGCCATTGCAGAAATCGTCAAATGGCTGGAAAAAGCCCGCGAAGTGGCCGAAAACGAACAGCAAAAACACGCCTTCGACCTGCTCATCCAATACTACCAAACGGGCGACCTGAAAACCTGGGACGACTACAACATCGCCTGGGCACAAACGACCTCCGGCGATGTGGACTACATCAACGGCTTTGTGGAAGTCTATAACGACCCCCTCGGCTTTAAAGGCTCCTATGAAACCATCGTCCAAATCAAAGACTTCGAAGCAACCAGGCGCATGAAGGTCTTGTCAGAAAATGCCCAGTGGTTTGAAGACCACGCGCCCTATCTGCCACAGCACAAAAAGAAAAAGGTCAAGGGCATTACGTACAATGTCGTCAATGTGGCCGGTGAGGCCGGAGATGCCTCCCCCGCGACGCCCATAGGTGTCAATTTGCCCAATGCCAATTGGATTCGCGCCGAGTATGGCTCGAAGTCGGTTTCTCTCGGCAACATCATCGAGGCCTATTTCAATGCCGAAGGCCCGGGCATGAGCAAAGAATTCGCCTATGACGAAGGGGAAATTGAGCGCAACGAAAAATACGGCCAACTGGCCGATAAATTGGAAACCGCTCTGCACGAAGTCATCGGCCACGCCTCCGGCCTCATCGAGCCCGGCGTGGGTACGCCCAAAGAAACCCTGAAAAACTACGCCTCCACGCTCGAAGAAGCCCGCGCCGACCTGGTGGCCCTTTACTACATCATGGACCCCAAAATGGTCGAACTGGGCCTCATGCCCAACTTGGAGGTGGGCAAAGCGGCCTACGATCGCTACATCCTCAACGGCATGATGTTGCAACTACGCCGCATCGAACGCGGCAAAGACATCGAAGAGGCCCACATGCGCAACCGCCAACTCATTGCCGCCTGGGCGTTGGAAAAAGCCCTGCCCGAAGGCATCATCACCAAAGAGATGCGCGATGGCAAAACCTATTTCAAAATCCACGACTACGAAAAGCTGCGCGAAATCTTCGGCGAACTGCTGCGCGAAGTGCAGCGCATTAAGTCGCAGGGCGATTATCAGGCCGGCCACGACCTGGTGGAAAATTATGGCGTGAAAGTGGACCCCGAACTGCACGAAGAAGTGCTGCGCCGCGTAGCGCCCCTTAACATCGCTCCCTACTCGGGCTTCGTCAACCCCCGCCTCGTGCCGGTAACGGACGAAAACGGAGAGATTACCGATGTCAAGGTGGAATACCCCGACAGCTTTGTGGAGCAAATGTTGGAATATGCCGAGAAGCATTCCTTTTTGAAAGTCGGTCAATGAAACTGTTGTTGAGTTGCTCCGCAACGCGGAGCAACTCAACCTAAATAAAAAAAAACAATGAAACTTACTGTTGTGGGAACCGGCTATGTAGGCCTGGTTTCAGGAGTGTGCTTTGCCGAGACGGGCAATGACGTAACCTGTGTGGATATTGACGAACAAAAAGTGCAGGCCCTGCGGGCGGGAAAAATCCCCATCTATGAACCCGGCCTGGAGCTGCTCTTTGAGCGAAACCTCCGACAGGGCCGTCTGCACTTTACCACCGAACTGGCCCCGGCCGTTGAAAGTGCAGACATCATCTTCCTCGCCCTGCCAACACCGCCCAATGAAGACGGCAGCGCCGACCTCAGCTATGTGGAAGGCGTCGCCCGCCAACTGGCAGGACTTATCAAGAGCTATACCATCGTGGTCAACAAGAGCACCGTGCCGGTGGGGACGGCCGAGAAAGTACACGCCATACTCGCCGAAAAACTGCCGGAAGAGCTCTTTGACGTGGTCTCCAATCCCGAATTCCTGCGCGAAGGCGTGGCCGTAGAGGATTTCCTCAAGCCCGACCGCGTCGTCATAGGCGCCCGCTCCGAACGGGCTGCCGAAATCATGAAACGGCTCTATCAGCCCTATGTGCGCCAGGGAAACCCCATCCTCATCATGGACCTGCGCTCTGCCGAAATGACCAAATACGCCTCCAACGCCTATCTCGCCACCCGCATTTCCTTCATGAACGAAATCGCCAACCTCTGCGAACGCGCCGGCGCCGACGTCCACCAGGTGCGCCTCGGCATGGGCAGCGACTCGCGCATCGGCAAGCGATTCCTCTTCCCGGGCGTGGGCTTCGGAGGCTCCTGCTTCCCCAAAGACGTGCGGGCCCTCTACAAAACAGCCGCAAAATACCAATACGAGTTCCGCATCCTCAAAGCCGTTACGGAAGTCAATCGCGAGCAGAAACTCGCGCTGGTGCGCAAAATCAAAAACTTCTATGGCGAAGACCTCTCCGGAAAAACCATTGCCATCTGGGGCCTGGCCTTTAAAGCGGAAACCGACGACATCCGCGAGGCGCCTTCGCTGAACACCATAGATGCCCTGCTCGCCGCCGGAGCTGCCCTGCGCGTCTATGATCCCGAAGCCATGAAAAACGTCCGCCAAAAATATGGCCGGGCGCTGTACTATGCCACCGACGCCTACGACGCCCTGCTCGAAGCCGATGCCCTGGCCATCCTGACCGAGTGGTCGGCCTTCCGCACGCCCAATTTTGAGGTAATGAAAAAACTGATGAACAAACCCGCCATCTTCGACGGCCGCAACCTCTACGAACCCCGTTTCGTGAGGGAAAAAGGCTTTCACTACGAAGGCATAGGCCGCCCCTGAGGAGGGCATAAAAAAGCCCCGGCCGTCCGACCGGGGCTTTTTTCTAATAACTTATGATCTCTTTATCTTCGGCACTTCCGCCGGGCATCACGGCCTTCACCACCAGTTCATTTTCGCCCTGCTGCAGGATGAGGTCGGCCTCTACCTGATTTCGGGCTTTGTCGAAAGTGAATGGCACGGCCTGGCCGTTGAGGGTAACGCTGATGCGCTCCTTTCTGTCCACATTTTTGACTGTAGCGCTCATGCTGCAACTGGCCACGTTGGGGTTGAATGGATTGCCCGTGGGTTGCGTGATGTTGGTGATTTCCACTTCGGGTTTAGGGCC
>JALVES010000356.1 GCA_027030635.1 Saprospiraceae bacterium
GATACTTCTACGCCGAACGCGGCGTCTGGCGCCCGGGCGATGAAGTCTATCTCAACTTCGTCCTCGAAAACGAGCAACAAGACTTCCCCGACAACATGCCCCTCACCTTCGAGCTCTATGACGCCCGCGGCCAACTCCAGGAAAAACGCGTAAGCTCCGAAAACCAGGGCGGCATCTACCCCCTCCACTTCAAAACAGAAAGCTCAGCCCCCACCGGCACCTGGACGGCCAAAGTGAAAGTCGGCGGAGCAAGCTTCAGCAAAACACTACAAATCGAAACCATCAAACCCAACCGCCTCAAAGTAAAGCTCGACTTCGGCAAAGAACTCCTAAGCGCTAAAGACGAACCCCACACCGCCACCCTCAACGCCCGTTGGCTGCACGGAGCGCCCGCCTCAAAACTGCGCGCCGTAGTCGAAATGCAATTGCTGCCCGCAAAAACGAAATTCGAAAAATTCCCCTCCTTCGTCTTCAATGACCCGGTGTATAGCCTCCACCACTCAGGCTCGCCGGAAACCATCTTTGAAGGCCTGCTCGACGAAAACGGCAACGCCTCTTTCTCCCGCAGACTCGTGGCCAACAACAACTTCTATACAGGTATGCTGCGCCTGCTCTTCAATACCCGCGTCTTCGAAAAAGGCGGCGACTTCAGCACCAACACCCAAGTACTCAAATACTCCCCCTATGCTTACTACGCAGGCGTCGAAATCCCCCTCAATAACTACCGCAGCAAACGCCTCAAAATAGGCGAAGAAAAAGAACTCACCTTCGCCTCCGTGGACGAAAACGGCAAAGCCCGGGCCAACCGCAAACTACAGGTGGAAATCTATCGCGTCAACTGGCGCTGGTGGTGGGACGATGAAGACGAATCCCTCGCCCGCTACATCAACGGCTCTGAAGCCCTCTCCATAAAAACCGCCACCCTCACCACCAACAGCAAAGGCCTGGCCAAACTGCCCGTCAAAGTGGATGAATGGGGACGCTACCTCGTGCGCGTCTGCGATACCGAAAGCGGCCACTGCGCAGGCGACTTCTTCTACGCAGGCTACCCCTGGTACGACCAGGACGGCATGGCCGATAAAAGCGCAGCCACCATGCTCGCCCTCTCCGCCAACAAAGATACCTACCAAACAGGCGAAAAAATAGAACTCAATATCCCCGCCGCCGCCAACAGCCGACTCCTGCTCACCCTCGAAAACGGCAGCGGCATCCTCCAATCCAAATGGTACGACCTCCAGGCTGGCAGCAACACCATCTCCTTCACGGCAACACCCGAAATGAGCCCCACCATCTATGCCTTCGCCACCCTCATCCAACCCCACGCCCAAACCGAAAACGACCGCCCCATGCGCATGTACGGCCTCATCCCCCTGCGCATAGAAGAACCCCAAACACACCTCCAACCCGAACTCCGCACTGCAGACGAATTCCGCCCCAACAGCACCGTCAAAGTCTCCGTCAGCGAAGCCCAGGGCCGACCCATGGGCTACACCCTCGCCATCGTGGACGAAGGCCTGCTCGACCTCACCAACTTCAAAACACCCAACCCCTGGGACGGCTTCTACGCCAAAGAAGGCCTCGGCGTAAAAACCTTCGACCTCTACGACTACGTCCTCGGCGCCTACAGCGGCAAAATCAGCCGCCTGCTCAGCGTCGGCGGCGATGACGAAATAACCCCCGAAAAAGCCAAAGAGCGCGAAGCCAATCGCTTCAAACCCATGGTCGTACACCTCGGCCCCTTCTACCTCGAAAAAGGCAAAAAAGCCACCCACGAAATCGAAATCCCCAACTACGTGGGCTCCGTCCGCGTCATGCTCGTAGCCGCCAATCCCGACCAAAAAGCCTATGGCAAAGCCGACAAAACCGTGCCTGTACGCCAGGAACTCATGGTGCTGGCAACGCTCCCCCGCGTCCTCGGCCCGGGCGAAAGCCTCGACCTGCCGGTCAACCTCTTCGCCATGAAAGACAATGTACGCTCCGTAACAGTAAAACTCCAAACCGACAACGACCTCGTCCAAATACAAGGCCCCGCTCAACAACAAATCCGCTTCGAACGGGCAGGCGAAAAAATGACCTACTTCCCCATCCGCGTAGCCGAAGCCGTTGGCATTGCTAAACTCACTGTTATGGCATCGGGCA
>JALVES010000357.1 GCA_027030635.1 Saprospiraceae bacterium
AAATGCTGCTGAGCAGGTAGGCTACCAGGGCAGCGTAGAGTATGTTTTTTATGGTGTCTATAATTTTCAGCCTTTCGACAAGCTCAAGGCTATGCCTTTCGGCAAATGCTGTCTTCAGCGCCAACACCAGACCTTCTGCCACACCCACCAGCATCAGCCAAAAGCCCGGGGCCTGGCCAAAGTAAAACCTGATGATCGCTCCGGCGAGTATGATGAGCAGGGGCGTACTCCAGCCGCGGAGCGAGTAGAGGTGCGGGTCTGATTTGCCGGAAGGCGTACTCTTATGCCTTCTAAAAACAGTATGGGCAAGAGCAGGTAAAACCGTAACTGCCAGCACAATAGAGGCTACCAATGCAAATGTTTTTGTAAAGGCAAGGGGCCTGAAAAGTTTGCCCTCGGCGGCCTGCATGGTAAAGACCGGCAGGAAGCTGACGATGGTGGTTGCCACGGCTGTGATGACGGCAGAGGCCACTTCCATGGTGGCTTCGTAGATGATTTGCAGGCGGCTTTTGTCGGGGGGGGCCTTTTGCAGGTGTTTGACCATGCTTTCGGTGAGCACGATGCCCATGTCAACCATGGTGCCGATGGCGATGGCGATGCCGGAGAGGGCTACGATGTTGGCATCCACGCCGAAGTAGCGCATGGCGATGAAGCACATCAGGATGGCTACCGGCAGCATGGCCGAGACGAGCAGGGAGGCGCGCAGGTTCATCAGCATGAGGATGACGACGATGATGGTGATGAGTACCTCCAGCGTCAGGGCTTCCTCTAAGGTGCCGATGGTCTCTTTGATGAGCTGTGTGCGATCGTAGAAGGGCACGATGCTCACCTGTGAGACCGTGCCGTCTTCCAACACTTTGCTCGGCAGGCCCGGGCTGATTTCGCGGATTTTTTCCTTGACGTTTTGGATGACGGCCAGGGGATTGGAGCCATAGCGGGCTACGACTACGCCGCCCACGGCTTCGGCCCCTGCCTTGTCAAGTGCGCCGCGGCGGGGGGCAGGGCCGAGCTGTACGAAAGCGATGTCTTTGATGCGTATGGGCGTGTTGTCGCGCTCGACGACTACGCTGTTTTCGATGTCTTCGATGCTCTTGACGTAACCCAGGCCACGCACAAAGTACTCCACGCGGTTGATTTCCATAGTCCGGGCGCCGATGTCTAAGTTGCTGTTGCGCAGGGCGGCCATGACCTGCTCCAGGCTTACGCCCGCCGCCTTCATGGCATCGGGATTGACGTCCACCTGGTACTCCTGCACATAACCTCCGATGGAAGCTACCTCGGCGACTCCCTCGGCAGCGCTGAGGGCGAAGCGCAGGTAGAAGTCTTGTATGGAGCGAAGTTCGTGCGGGTCCCAGCCGCCGGTGGGGCGGCCTTCTTTGTCGCGACCTTCGAGGGTGTACCAGAAGATTTGCCCCAGAGCCGTGGCATCGGGGCCGAGTGTGGGCTGCACGCCTTCGGGCAGGGTGTTGGGTGGCAGGGAGTTGAGCTTTTCGAGTATGCGGCTCCGGCTCCAGTAAAACTCTACATCGTCTTTAAAGATGATGTAGATGGTGGAAAAGCCAAACATGGAGTTGGAGCGTATGCTCTTGACGCCCGGAATGCCCAGCAGGGCTGTGGTGAGCGGGTAGGAGATTTGGTCTTCGACATCCTGGGGCGAACGTCCCTGCCATTTGGTAAAGACGATTTGCTGGTTTTCACCTATGTCGGGGATGGCATCCACCGGCACGGGGTCTTTCGGCAGCCAGTCGCCACCAAATTCAAAGGGCGCGGTGGACATACCCCAGAAGACGAAAAGCAGCAGCGTCAGCCAGGTAACGAGTTTGTTTTCTAAGAAAAAGCGGATGATAGATGAAAGCATGTTGGTAATCTGCTTGGGTGAACGTTGTGGTTCGTTTTACATGTATCGCTTCGCCCGTGGAGCTTTTCAGTTTGCCGCGGGAGAAAAGCGAAAAGCAGGAGGTCGTCATGCGACTTCACTGCAACTGCCTGCTGTTGATGGCATGCAACATCAGGCAGGGCCGGACATGTAGTTAAAGCAGAAATACCTGCACGAAAGCGAGCAGGTCGAGTTCTTTGAGGTATAGGAGGGGAGGAGGAGGGGCTTTCGCCAAATGTTGGAAGGCGTCTTTGGGAAAGGGTTTGTACAAAGCAGCAAGGAGCGTTATGGCAGGCGCTGTGGGCAGCGACTTAGCTACTTGCAGTTCCTGATTTTGCAGTTTCTCCTGTGGCGTTTCCGATTGGATGAATTGCAGCACATCCTGACAGCAAGGCGTTTGGCTGATTTGGTCTTGTGGGCTATTGCCGTTCTCCTCTCTGCCGCAGGAACTGCGGTCGTCATCGCTTTTCATGCCGCAGCCCGCAGCCTCATGCATCAAGGCGGTATGCACCACTTTACCCCCGCAGTAGTGCTTCCCGACCACAAAGCCGGTGGAACTGCTCAGCACGAGCGCTGCCACAAAGAGGTGTAATATGCCTGCCAAATGTTTTCGCACGGCTGCAAAGATACGATTTTCATGGGGTTTTGAAAGGGGGGAGGCGGGTTTTAAGGGAATTTTAACTTTTGTTCTTGGTGAAATTGGTGAAATTGGCGGAATCGGTGGAATCGGCGGAATTGGCGGAATCGGCGGAATTGGCGGAATTGGCGGAATCGGCGGAATCGGCGGAATCGGTTTATTGTCTGTTACATAGCCGGAACCCCAGAGGGGTGACATCTTGGTAGCTATGATGTGCATATTTTATGCAAGCCCCGTAGGGGCGACACTTTGGAATCCTTTGCATTTTAGCCTGGCCTAAGCCTGTCCCCAAACGTTGGACAGTTTTTCGCTGAGTTTAAGGTGGATAGATTGAGGGATTAAATGACCTTGTAAGCCGCGGATGTTGGTGAAAGCGGTGAAAGTGGCGAAATCGGCTGAATCGGAAGAATTGGTCGTAGTGCGATTATGTGCAATCCGTGATTCTGACAATGAACGTGATGAACGCCTATCGCGGTAAACCTTTTCATCATCGTAGAGACGCAATGCATTGCGTCTCTACGATGATGAAAAGGCAGGGGAGAATACCGGATATGCCTACGGCTACGACGCTGCCGGAAACATCATTTCCGATAGCGGAAAAGGCTTGGAAATTGCTTACAATGTATTAAATTTGCCCCGCGCCGTCTCGGGCGGGTATGGACGAATATATGTGCAAATGACATTAGGCACAATTGTTACAAGGGTAAAATCTTAGAAAGTGGTGTACACTAAGGAAACGAAATTGTATGCGATTATTTTTGCAGCTGTATTTGTAGTTTCGTATTATCCTCTGCGGAGCGTTTTTTCTCGGACCGGAGTTTCAACTGGCTTGGTATTGCTTGGTGTGTCTATTGTTAGTAGTCTTGTTTCTGCATTTTTTGCGCCGCGTCTCGTTCAAAAAAATGGGCGTTTGATAAATGTTGTTCTATTGGTTTTGTATTTTTTAATTTTGGGGGTATTCCTGTTGTCGCATCACGGGGAAGATGTAGAGAACACGATTAAAGTTGGGGATACTTGGAGAACTATGGATGGTCAGGAGGAAAGTTTTACCTTGTATTTTTTTAGTAAAGACAGTGTCGTGTTAGAAATATTGCCTGATGAAAGTAGAGGTACTTTTGGATATCGTTTGAATAAGGAAAAGCTATATTTGTATGGTGAAGATGGCTATGTTTTGGAGTTTAGTGTAAAGGTAGAAGGAGATAAGCTTATTGCTTTTAAAAATGGGGATAAGCTTGTTTTTTATAAACAAGGGGAGTGATTTTTTGTTTGGATATGAAAAGGAAGTATAAAATTGCGCTAACATCTGTCACTTTGATTTTAGTGACTCATTTGACGATTAGATTGTTTTTTCCCATAAGGCTGACTATTGTAGTCCCTAAAGGTTATTGTGGTGAAATAAACTTAGTTCTATCTAATGTTGATGAAGATATTTTGAAAGTTGATGAAAATGGGATAGGCTATATTACAAAGGAAACTTTTGGCAAAAGACTTAGTAGGCCTATCGTGCTTGAAGAGGATGGAACAAATGTGAGTGATCGAAGTGTAGGGTTTAGCCCTTCAGCTTTTTGGGCTATTGGTGAATCATCACATGCAACAAGTTGGAATGATACAAGAATGCAAAGAACAATTAAAACCTTATCTTTTGAGCTTGTACCAAAAGAGAAGAAAGGAGAAAAACAATACTATAGCACTGATTTATGGGAGCTGGTAGATGAAGCCAAATTGTACTTCCCTCCTGTCACAAAATAAAATTGCAGGCAATATGATTAAAAAGGAGACAACAACATTGTACAGACCGGTAAGCGACAAAGAACTAAAACTGATTGAAGAGATGGGGTTCAAATGAAAATTCAACACTAAACACTAAACACTAAACACTAAACGCTAAACACTAAACACTAAACACTAAACACTAAACACTAAACACTAAACACTAAACACTAAACTCAAAGCCTCCCCACCTTCACCACCATCACTCCCTCATCGCTGCGCAATTGCAGCAGGTACATGCCCTCGGGGAGCGCTGTTTCCGGCTGCACTTTCCACTCATACGATTGGCTTGCAGAGAGTTGGCCGAGTTGGCGCTGCCAGAGCGTTTGGCCGTTGAGGTTGAGCAGGCTGAGTTGGGCGTTGTGCAGGGTTTCATTTCCCTGTCCGCCGCAGGCTGAGGGCTGCAGGCAGGGTGAAAACTGAACATAGAAAGCCTCTTTAAACGGATTCGGATATACCCCCATGGCGAATGGGGGGGGCGCCGGCTCTTCCGTGCCGCTGATGCAGGAGGTACTGAACTGCAGACTCATCGGTTCGCTGCTTCCAGACTGGCAGACGCTGCTGAGCTGAAACTCGTACTCCGTGCAAAACTGCAGGCCAAAGAGGGTGATCTCCGAGCCCTGGTAAGACAGTTCTATCCACTGGCTGCTGCCCGCAGGGCGGTAGCGGATGGTATAGCTAATCGCATTGGTGCCGCTGCCATCCCAGCTGATGGTGGCTGAGTTGGAGGTGGTGTCGCTCAGCGTCAGATTGCCCGGAAGCAGGCAGGGGATGTCGGGTTCGAAATAAGCCGTCAGGGTGTCGCCGGTTTCAAAAGCCAGTTCGATGGCCTCGCTGAATTCATCCGGGCTGAAAGCGTTGTTGGCAACTTCCCAATGGTCGAATACCCACTCTTCGGCGGGCAGGGCCGTGAGCTGTAGATTGACGCCCGCAAAGTAGTTGCCCACAAAGGGATATGCCTCGGGAACAATGGTGTTGACCTGCACCTCGTTGGGCGAATCACTGGGCGAAATGGCAACGCTCAGAGCATAGGGGCCCTCTACCTCGTAACAGTCCGAAATGCCCTCGTTGAGCACCGTGCAGCGGGTGTAAATGAAGTCCTTGAGCTCTTGTACGTTCTGCTGCCACTCACTCATGGAGCCTCCCCAACGCTGGATGTGGCGGGGCATCTCCGGCTCAATGCGATCCAGCAATTCATCCAGAATCGAGATCATGGAGTCGCAGGTGAAATAGGTGTTGAGCATGTCGGCGTAGCGGTTGACGTAGAGGTCGTGGAAGTCCTGGTTTTCCAAAAGGGCTTGCAACATCTCCGTGTGCCCCTCGGGATCGTCCACCAGGTCGGGTTCGTTGTAGCAGGGGTCGGCATAGGGGGAGGGGTCGGGGATGCCGGTGTAGTTGATGTAGTGGCCGAAAGTCGCGTCCATATCCCAAAGCGTATAGCGCCAACGTTTGGCCTGACCCGTGGGCTTGCGGCCACGCCACCAGGCCGTGTTCCAAATCAGCCAGTCTTTGCAGACGACATGGGTGTTGATGATCATGTAGTCCACCAGGCTGGTTACATTGAGCTGGCTTTTTACGTAGTCGTAATTTTCCGGATTGCTCATGTCGTTGGCCAGGATGAAGTCGTAGAGGTCGTACCAATCGTCCCAGCTGCCGTATTCTTCCCAGGTAGTGCCCCAGGTTTTGATGAAGTCTATCCACTTGCGCCCCTGGTCGTAGTAATACTTCGTGAAATCATGATCATCCACCTTTTCGCGAATTTCGTAAATGCCCCAGTACTGGCCGTTGACGTAGAGCACGCAAGGCTCGTAGGAGCGTTCGTCCAACTCCAGGCCGGCGCGTTGCGAGAGCTCGTGTACGTAGGCATCGCGTATGTGGGCGCCGCCTTCTTCAAAGGGGTAGTTGTCGTTGGCTGCAGCCTTGAGAATGAGCCGCTGAAACTTGTCGCGATCGGTAATGTCAAAGATTTGTTGATGAATGGCATTGTTGTAGCCAAACTGGTCGCGTGTGATGTAGTCTATGCCCCGCTGGTCATAAGCCCAGGAGTCGTTGCCGTGTTTGTTGTATTCGCCCACGGCATCTTCGAGGAAATTGCCCTCGGGGTCGAAGAGCTCGAAAGAGCCTATGGGCTCGG
Organism: Saprospiraceae bacterium; assembly: GCA_027030635.1. Classification (GTDB taxonomy): domain Bacteria; phylum Bacteroidota; class Bacteroidia; order Chitinophagales; family Saprospiraceae; genus WGBN01. The sequence continues at coordinate 6,418 of JALVES010000357.1, forward strand.
CATCCCAGTCGCCATTCATCAGATTCATGATGTCGTCGCCTGCGATGCTGATGACGTAGATGCTGTGTTCGTCATCTATGAAATAGGTGTTGGTTTCTATGTGCCCGTCGAGGACGTTGCCGTCGGCCGAAAAGGAGCGGGCGCGCAGCACGGTGGTTTCAGTCAGTGTAATGGGGCCGGTATAGAGGGTGGAGTTTTGGTTGGGTTCGCTGCCGTCGGTGGTGTAGCGGATTTCGGCATTGGGCTCTGTGGTGCTGAGTACTACGCTGACGGAGCCGCTGTAAAATCCGGCCTGGGGGCTCATCTCCGGCTTGGCGCTGTAGTGGTGGTAGCTGTTGGTGGTGTTGGCTTCGCCTGGTGTGGGTGTAGTGAAGACCCCCCATTCCGTACTGCCATCAGATACTCTGCCATAAGAGTTGTCCTTCAGATTGGGCGGTGCGAAATAATGCACTTCAAGGATGTTTCCCTGGGGGTCTGCCAGTACGACCTGGTCGTTGCCGGTGGTTTGTGTGAGCTTAAAATTGGTGTGGTAAGCTCCGCCGGAGTATTCGTTTTTGCCGTCTGCAAAAACCAGCAGATGCTCGCCGGGAGCCAGGCTGACGCCCTCGGGAAACTCCCATTTGTCGGGATTGTTCTCGCGGTCGCTGAGGTAATAACCGCCGAGATTTACAGAGGTGCTGCCGGCATTGTACAGCTCTATCCAGTCGGGATAGCTGCCGCTGTTGGATATGGTATTTCGGTTGGCCGCCGAATATTCGTTGATGACGACCTGGGCTTTCGCCAAATGCGAAAATAAGAGCAGGCAGATTATCAGGAGTGGCGTTTGTGCAGTGCGCATGGTATTGGGTTTGCATCTTTTATCGCCGACTAAGGTAATTCATTTTGCCCTCTTTTGCCGGAAAATTGACTCAAATGTCGGACATTTGGCGACAAAAGCCATTTTACATGAAAAAAGTGTTGTTCATCAACAAAGCCCATCCCGTTTTGCGAAAGCAATTGGAAGCCTTGGGCTATGTCTGTGAAGAAGATTTGCAGTGTGATTTATCTGCCTTTCGGCAAATGATACCCGCTTACGAGGGCCTTGTGCTGCGCTCTCGCCTGCCGGTGGATGAGGAACTGATCGCTGCTGCTTCCCGCCTGCGTTTCATTGCGAGGGAAGGCATCGGCCTGGAGCACATAGCTGTCGAGGCGGCGGAAGCTCGCGGCATTGCTGTGCTGAACTCACCGGAGGGCAGCAAAGATGCCGTGGGGGAGCACGCTCTGGGCATGTTGTTGTCCCTGACCAACAAGCTCTGCAAGGCCGATCGGGAAATACGCGCGGGCCGTTGGTTGCGGGAAGAAAACCGGGCTCGTGAAGTGGGGGAAATGTGCGTGGGCATACTCGGCTATGGCAATACGGGCAAGGCCTTTGCCCGAAAACTCAGCGGGCTGGGAGCCGAAGTCATCGCCCATGATAAATATCTGCAGGATTACGGCGATGCTTATGCAAAGGCCGTCTCTCTCGAAGAACTTTTCGCCCGGGCCGGGGCTTTGAGCATACACATCCCCGGCGACCCTGAAAATTTTCACTTCATCAGCAGCGATTTCCTCGATGCCTTTGCTCAGCCCTTTTACCTGATCAACACTTCGCGGGGCATGGTGCTCGACACGGCAGCCCTGTTAGAACGCCTGCGCTCGGGCAAGGTGCTCGCAGCCGCCCTGGATGTGCTGGAATACGAATCCCCCGCCCTCGAAATGCCCGAAGAAGCCCTGAATACCCCCGTGCTCAGCGCCTTGCGGCAAATGGAAAACGTCTTGCTGACGCCCCACGTAGCCGGCTGGTCTTTCGCCAGCAAGCGCAAACATGCCGAAGTGCTGGCGGAGAAGATACGGTTGATGGTTGACGGTTGACAGTCAAGGCCGATCCCTGAGCTGGAGCGGAAGCGGAAGATCGGGGAGCGGATTTTGGAGAAGCCATATGTCGGTTGTCGGTTGTCGGTTGTCGGTTGTCCGTTGTCTGTTGTCGGTTGTCGGGTGTCGGGTGTGTTGG
>JALVES010000358.1 GCA_027030635.1 Saprospiraceae bacterium
CAACACCCGCACCCCCTGGAAGGTGGAACGGGCCATTGAGTTGATCAATGAGTATGTGGATTTGGATTTGTTGTTGGATTAGTGTTTAGCGTTTAGTGTTTAGCGTTTAGTGTTTAGCGTTTAGTGGACTTTTGCAATTCTCTTTCCTCTCCGCGATGCGAAGCGGGCGTAAAACCACATTAGAGTGCGAAGCACTCCACATTAGGCGCGAAGCGCCCACATTAGACGCGAAGCGTCCACATTCTACAAGAACATCCTCGCCACCTTCTCCTTCCACTTCGCATAAGGCGGAAACAGAAAAGGCAGGTCCGGCCAAAAGCTGGTTTTGAGGATGCTTTTTTTGTGGGAAAAAGTTTCAAAGCCCTCCTTGCCGTGGTAATTTCCCAGCCCGCTCGTCTGAAAGCCTCCGAAAGGGACATTGGGGTCTGCCACATGCACCAGCGTGTTGTTCACACAGCCCCCGCCGAAGGAAATGTCGCGGATGAGCGCTTTTTCCAATTTCCTGTTTTTGGCAAAGAGGTAAAAGGCAAGAGGGTAGGGGTTGTGACTGATGATCGTCTTCAGTTCCTCCACCGATTTCCAGCTGAGCACCGGCAGCAGCGGCCCGAAGATTTCCTCCTGCATGATGGGGTCTTGCAGGCTCACCCCTTCGATGATGGTCGGCTCGATGTACAGCTCTTCCGGCCAGCTCCGCCCGCCATAGACGATTTTTCCGTTTTGCATGAGTTTTGTCAGTGCATCAAATCGCTTTCGATTGATGATGTGTGCCATGTGCGGACTTTTCTGTGGGCTTTCGCCAAATGCTTCCCGGAAGTAGCGGGCGATGCGCTTCAGCAGTTCGTCCTTGACGTTTTCTTTGACCAGCAGGTAGTCGGGCGCCACGCAGGTTTGGCCGCCGTTGAAGGTCTTTCCCCAGGCGATGCGCTTGGCGGCCACGTCTAAGTTGGCGCTCTCGTCCACGATGCACGGACTTTTCCCGCCCAGCTCCAGCGTTACGGAAGAGAGGTGTTTGGCGCAAGCCTCCATCACCAACCTGCCCACAGGCACGCTGCCCGTAAAAAAGACGTGGTTGAACTCTAAGGGCTCAATCAGTTGCGGGATGACCTCGCGTCCGGGCAGGCTTACGGTCGTAACGTGCTCCGGCGCAAAGGCCCGCGCGATGACTTTGGCCGTAACGGCTGCCGTAGCCGGCGTTTGGGAAGAAGTCTTTACGATGGCGCAATTCCCCGCCGCCACAGAGGCCGTCAGCGGAGCCATCAGCAGTTGGAAGGGGTAATTCCAGGGGCCGAGGATGAGCGTCAATCCCCTGGGCTCGTAATGCACCGCGCTGCGCGAAAAGAACAGCGCCATAGGCGCAAACTGCCGGCGCGACTGCATCCAGCGGGGCAACTCCCTGAGCGTGTGGCTGATTTCCTGATAGAGAAAGCCCACTTCGCTGGTATAGCTCTCAAAGCGCGGCTTTCGAAAATCGCTGTAAAGGGCATCGAGGATGTCCTCTTCGTATTCGCGTATCGCCGCCTTCAAGCTCTTCAGCGCCGCCCTGCGAAACGCCAGACTGCGCGTAGCCCCCGAAGCAAAAAAAGACTTTTGAAGCCGGTACTTTTCAGCTATGGAAGTTGGGATGCTTTGTGTTTGCGTTTGTGTTTGCATAAGCTTGTCGTTGAGTGGAGTGTGTGGCTTCCTTAGGTTATAAAGGTAGCTCTTTTTCTCTTTTCCGCCAAAAACAAATAGAAAGTTGTCAAAAACAAAAACAATCCGTATATTTGCCCCTGTTGTCGGCCCTTCCCGGCCCCGGCAACCCGCCCGAATCCCCGCGATACCGGGCATGTGCAGGCCTTTGAAAGTTCGATTTGTCGCACTCCCGCAGCCTCTTTCCAAGGCAGAGCAGTTGCGACGGATCGTCGGCGGAGCCTTGGGTTTTTTTGGGGAGGTAAGTTTCTCTCTTACAAAGCTCGCCTGCGGCTTATGGGCTTGGGTAAAGAGTGAAGGGGTGGTGTGGGGAAGGGTTGGTTTATGAGGTAGTTGGGTGCAGGTTTACTCATCGTTGGTAGCCATTTTGGAAAAATAATAAAGAAGTACAATGACTGAATTTAATAAGAACGCTATTGCATTGCTTAATAGAATTACAGCAA
>JALVES010000359.1 GCA_027030635.1 Saprospiraceae bacterium
CGAGGGCGCCTCCGATGAGGCCGATGTGGTGATCATCAACACCTGCGGTTTCATCGCCCGCGCCAAGGAGGAGAGCATTGATACCATTCTCGCATTTGCCGAAAGGCGAAAAAAAGGCGAACTGGAAAAGCTGTACGTAACGGGCTGCCTGTCGCATCGCTACAAAGACGAGCTGAAACGGGAAATCCCCGAGGTAGATGCCTGGTTTGGCACCATGGAGTTGCCCGCTATTCTGGAGCGCTTTTCGGTGGAATATCGCTCTGAGTTGCTGGGCGAGCGCCCTTTGATGACGCTGCCGCACTTTGCCTATCTGAAAATTGCCGAGGGTTGCAGTCGCAAGTGTGCTTTCTGTGCCATCCCGCAGATGAGGGGGAAGCATCGCTCCAGGGCTATGGAAGACATTCTGAGCGAAGCCCGGCGCCTCGCTGAGCGGGGTGTCAAAGAGTTGATGCTGATTTCGCAGGAGCTGACTTTTTACGGGCTGGACCGCTATCGCCGGCGCGCTTTGCCGGAATTGCTTCGCAAGCTGGCGCGGGTAGAGGGCATTGAGTGGATACGCCTGCACTACGCCTATCCCGGGCAGTTTCCCATGGAGCTACTGGATGTGATGGCTGAAGAACCGAAAATTTGCCCGTATCTCGACCTGCCGTTGCAGCACATCAGCGAACCCGTCTTGCAGCGCATGAAGCGGCAGACCAGCCGGGCGGAGATTGAGGAACTGGTGGCCAAAATCCGCGAAAAACTTCCCGGAGCAGCTCTGCGCACTACTTTCCTCACGGGCTTCCCGGGCGAAACGGAAGAGGATGTGCAGAGCCTGCTCGAATTTGTGAAGCGAGTGCGTTTTGAGCGCCTCGGCGTCTTCGAGTACTCCCATGAAGAAGGGACTTCGGCCTATGCCCTGGAAGATGACGTGCCGCCCGAAGAAAAGACGCGCCGCGCCAATCTCCTCATGGAGGTGCAGCGCGAAATCTCCCTGGAGATCAATGAAAGCCGCCTCGGACAGACCTTAAAAGTTGTGGTGGATCGCGAGCTGGACGATTGGTATGTGGGGCGCACGAGCTGGGATTCGCCCGAGGTGGACAACGAGGTGTGGATGCGAAAAAATGGCAAAGTGCTGAACCCCGGCAGCTTTGCAGATGTATGTATAACAGATGCCACGGAGTACGACCTCTATGGTGATATTCTATAGCGATGAGCAAGAATCCAAAAAAATCCTGGCTTTATCAGGCCTACGACCCCTATTTGCAGGCGGGAGCGACGGCCCTTTTGGTGTTGGTTTTTATGCTGGCGGGCAGTTTCATGAAATGGGCCGGCTGGATGACGCACAGCCCGCGCTATCCCTGGCTGATTGCGGCTTCGTTTTTGTGGTTGTATGCCATCTTCAACAGTATTTTCAGCCTTTCGGCAAATAGCATTAACGCCTACTGGGGGCGTGCCATTCCCGCTTTTGCGCTCCTCGTTGTGGTGAACGGAGGCTTAGCCTGGGGATTTTCCTCTCTGCCCATTGGTCAGGCCGGCTCGTATCGCTGGATTTTTTTCGTGTTGAGCTTTTCCTATCTGCTCTTGCTCTCCATCATGGGCTTTGTCAAGCGCGTGGTGGAATTTGCAGAAAAGGAGGAGTGGCATCATCCCCGCATCAGGCGCAAGCCGGGCAAAAAAACAAAGAAAGGATCATGAAAACAGCAGCACACCCGCTTTTCTTTACAAGCCTTTTTCTCCTGGGCTTGTTTTTCGCAGCCTGCACGCCGAAGGGCAGGCAGGCTATGAACGACGATCAGATTCAGGAAAACCAAACAGCTATGGAAAAGAAAGACCCCGTCAATGAGAGCGGCTATTTTGTAAACAGCGCCGGCGATACCATTTATTACGTCAACAAGAGCGATGAGGAATGGCGGCGGGAGTTGAGCGAGGAGCAATATCGCATCCTGCGCCATGCAGGTACGGAGCGCGCTTTTACCGGTATGTATTACGACAATCACGACAAAGGCATTTATCGCTGTGCCGGCTGTGGTTTGCCCTTGTTCTCTTCGGATGCCAAGTATGATTCGGGCTCCGGCTGGCCCAGTTATTATAAGCCCATAGATGAAAAGCACATCGTGGAAGTACCGGATGACAGCTACGGCATGAAGCGCATTGAACTGCGCTGTGCGCGCTGCGGCGGGCACCTGGGGCACGTCTTTCCGGATGGTCCCAAGCCTACGGGACTGCGGTATTGCATCAACTCGGCTTCGCTGTCTTTCGAGAAGAAAAAAGAGGGGGAGAGCGAGGAGTAGGGTAGTGTTACTTATTCTTCCTGATACAAGCGGTATTGCTCGTATCTTTTAATGTCTTTTTCAGCCCACAGGTCTTTGCCCAGTTCGCAGAGGACGATGAGTTCGTCGTAGATTTTGTTGCCCAGTTCGATGCGGCGTTCGACGGCGATGTCGCGTTCGGCGATGCGGTCTTGTTGGAGATTGAGGGCTTTTTCGAAGCTTTGGCAGGCATGGACGACTTTCTGAAGGAGGTCTTCGTTGAGGCCTGTTTCTTCGAGTTGTGCGCTTTGTTGTCGTGCTACCCGCACGACGCGCCGGCCGCAAAAGAGGAGTTGGGGGTCGCTCATGTCGGCCAGTTTGGCGGTGCCAAATTTGCGGTAGTGTCCCGATTTGCGGCTGTATTTCATGGCTACCCGCGTCATCACGCTGCGGATGGCGTTGCGCAGGCGGGTGGCGGCGGCGTCTTTCTTTTCGGTGAGCAGCATTTGGTCGCCCACCAGTTCGTCATCATTGGGCAGGTCGCGAAATTGCAGAAGAAGCCCGACCAATCGCTTCAGGCGCTCGGGTTTATAGCCATAGCCCTTGAGCAACGGCAGGTCTTTCTTCGCCAGCTTGACGCGCTCTGTGGCCCGTGCATACAACTCGGCATCGGCGAAGTTGTACTTCCTTTTGACGTGTTGTTTTTTCTTCATCGCGAGGGCGAAGATACAACAAAATGTTTTTTTATCTTAAATGAAAGAATTGTCATATCTTCACGCGTTCATTTGAACCATTTGAACCAGCTTTTATCACTAAAATCCAATGTCATGAGCTCTTCTAAGCATCATCAGATTGTGATTGCCGGCGGGGGGAATGCCGGTATTTCCATTGCGGCGCAGTTGCTGCGCAAAAATTCCAAATTGGACATAGCCATTGTGGACCCGTCCGACAAGCACTATTACCAGCCGGCCTGGACGTTGGTGGGCGGTGGCGATTTTGACGTCAATGCCACAGTCCGTTCGCAGGCTTCAGTGATTCCCAAGGGGGCCAAGTGGGTTAAGCAGGCTGTAACGGGTTTTGATCCCGACAACAATGCGGTGAAGCTCGACAATGGCGAGCAGTTGACTTATGATTATCTGGTCGTAACTCTGGGCATTAAAATCCTTTGGGATCAGATCGAGGGTTTGAAAGAAACCATTGGCAAAAACGGAGTTACCTCCAACTATTCCTTCCAATATGCACCATACACCTATGAGTGCATCAAGAGCATCCAAGCGGGCCAAACGGCCTTGTTCACCCAGCCCGATACGCCCATCAAATGTGGTGGCGCTCCGCAAAAGATCATGTACCTCGCTGCCGACAATTTCCGCAAGCGCGGCATTTTGGATAAGGTCAATGTGGAGTTCTTCAAGCCGGGTGTCGGTATGTTCAGTGTGAAAAAATACAATGAGTCGCTGACGAAGATGGTACAGAAATACGGCATCAAAACCAACTGGGACTACGTTCTGGTCAAAGTGGATGGCCCCAATAAGACGGCTACTTTCCGCAAGGCCGACGGCAGCACGGAGGACCGTTCTTTTGACATGATTCACGTAACGCCCCCGCAGGGAGCGCCGGATGCCGTCAAGAACAGCCCCCTGGCCAATGAAGGCGGTTGGGTGGATGTAGATGCAGCAACCACGCAGCACAAGAAATACGCCAACGTCTTCTCTGCCGGCGATTCTTCGGGTCTGCCCATCTCCAAGACGGGCGCTGCCATCCGCAAGCAGGCTCCCGTGCTGGTAGCCAACTTGCTGGCTGCCATGGAAGGCAAGTCTGCCCCCGCCAAATACACGGGCTACACCTCCTGCCCCCTCGTCGTCGGCTACGGCAAGCTGATCCTCGCCGAGTTCGACTACAACGGCAATCCCATGGAGACCTTCCCCTTCGATCAGGGCAAACCCCGCTGGACGATGTACCTGCTGAAAAAGAAGGTACTGCCCTGGCTGTACTGGAATAAGATTTTGAAGGGTACGGCTTAAGGGGAGAAGGCTGAAACAAAAAAGCTACTTGTTTACAAGTAGCTTTTTTTCTTTTCTTTCTTTTCCAAAGCCTTGGAAGCCCTGTAAAATCCGGTAATCAATTCATTGATCAGGGCATCCAAATCAATATCGGTTGAAGCCAGCCATTCTTCTATCTCCTCATCTACATCTAAGTGGAAAGTAAGGTGTTTTTTGTAATCTTCCACATCTGAAACGATACGAATCCACTCTCCATCGAATTCGTCATCTTCTTCTATGGCTGCATCTTCGTAGTAAATTTTCTCCTCGGGGACATCTATTCCAAGCGACCCCAACTTTATGGCATCTGTTGCTTCTACCTTGTCAGCCTCAGCATATACGATCTCATAATGCTCATTGAGCTTCTTTTGCTGCAAGAGCTTTAATGCTTCTGATAAAGTGATTTTATTTTTTTTCATACTTAAAGGTCTCTTCAAAAACTGGCCCTATAAAATGAGGCAAAAGTGGTTTTTAAAACATATCCTTCTTTTTTCTATTAGTGAGTCCTGTTCTTTTGCCTTGATGCAAAAGAACCAAAAAATCAAGTCCAGACTAAGGCAGCCTTCCGTGCCTCATCGTTTATCAGCTACTGCGCTCTTACCTTTTTTCTACCGCCCTACTGACAAAGGCCTGCTTCGTGGAATCTTGTCGCTGTTGGGTGCGACAAAGGGTTCTCCTGTCAAGGTTAAGTATTTTCAAGGTTCATTTCTCTTGTGTATAGCGACAAGCTTCCAAGCCGCGACGGCCTTTGTCCCGGGGGCTGCCGGAGTCTGGACGGGGGAGTTGAGCTTTGATGAAATATAGCACTTCTTTTTTCTTTGTACAAAAAAGCCCAATCAGCTTGTGATTGGGCCCTGTACCGAAGGTGGGACTCGAACCCACACGGCCTCGCGGCCACTGGATTTTGAATCCAGCGCGTCTACCAGTTCCGCCACTTCGGCATACTCCTTGCCTGTGGCTCATTTGAGCGGTGCAAAGGTAGTAAGTTTTTCTTTTATCCGCAAAAAATATTTGCGTTTAAAAAAATAATTTTGGAGTTGGTCGAGCGTGTCTTCATCGGCAGTCTCAAAGCTGTAGGCCTGCATGAGGGGGAGGATGTCGCGAGCCAGCTCATCTTCTTTGTCTTTTATCATTTGCCGAAAGGCTGAGAGGCGTTGAGCATCGGGTTCTGCTTCCAATTCGGCCAGTGTTTCGTTCCATTCCATCATTTCCATGAGGAAATCGGGGGGCAGCTTGCCGCCTTGGCCTTCCAACTTTCTGCCGTGCAATTCGAGCAGGTGGGCCAGCCGCTTATCGGGGTCTGTGAGCGTTTGGAAGGCCCGGTTGTTCATGGTGGATAGGGCCAGCATTTCCTCTTGCTCTTTTTCCGATTTCAGCGTGTGTAAATCGGGATGCCACTCGCGCATGTTGGCATAGTACTTCTCCCTGAGCCTGGCTTCGTCAAGGAGAGGCGAAGGCGCGATGCCGAAAAATTCGAAGAAATTTTGAGGCTCATTCATGTTTGACTTATTTACCCGCATCCCCTCATCACATCCAGTCCATTGGCGAAGATGAGCAGGGCCAGGATGAGGATGAAGCCGACCATGGTGGCTTTTTCCATGAATTTATCGCTGGGCTTGCGGCCACTGATGAGTTCGTAGATGAGGAACATTACGTAGCCGCCATCTAAGGCCGGAATGGGCAGCAGGTTCATAAAGGCGAGGATGAGCGAGAGGGCTGCTGTCATGCTCCAGAAGCGTTCCCAGTTCCATTGGGTGCCGAACATGCTGCCTATGGAGGCAAAGCCGCCCAGGCTTTCCTTGGCGGGGATTTTGTTGCTGATGATCTGTCCGAAGGCCTTGATCTGGTCGCTCAAAAAGCCGATGCCTCTTTTTGCTCCGGCGGGAATGGCCTCGGCCAGGGTGTAGTGTTTCTTTTCTAAGTGGAAATAGCGGTCTAAGCCGTATGGCTGAATGCCGATTTTGCCGTTTTCGCCGATCTTAACTTCGACTTCTATGGGCTGTCCTTCGCGTATGAGTGAGATGCGGGCCTCTTTCCCCGGATTGCTCTGAATGGAATCCAAAAACTGGTCGAAAAACTGCAAAGGGGTGCCGTTGAAAGCCGTCAGACTGTCGCCCGGCTGGAAACCCGCCTCCTCGGCGGGGCTGTTCTTGATGATTTTTGCCGCCACGAAGGGGATGCGGGGCTCAAAAATGACCGCGTTTTTGTTTTTATGACTCGCCAGCTTGGCCGTAAACGAGGGGTCAATGGGCAGCGTTACTTGTTGGCCGTTGCGTTCGACCACGATCTTGTCGGCATTGTTGATGACCACCTCGCGCACCAGGGTGCGGGGGTTGAATTTTTCAAAGGGCTTGTCCCCGATTTGCAGGACTTTGTCGCCATCGCGCAGCCCCATTTCCATGCCGAGGCTGTCCACGTGAATGCCATATACGGCTTCTTTGGCCGGCAGGTACTCCTCGCCATAGACGTAAAACAACATGGCGTAAATGAACAAGCCGAGGAAGAAGTTGACCGTAACGCCTCCGATCATGATGATGAGGCGTTGCCAGGCGGGTTTGGAGCGAAATTCCCAGGGTTTGGGCGGTTCTTTGAGTTGCTCGGTGTCGAAGCTTTCGTCCACCATGCCGGATATTTTCACATAGCCGCCCAAAGGCAGCCAGCCGATGCCGTATTCCGTATCGCCTTTTTTGTACTTGAAGAGCGAAAACCAGGGGTCGAAAAAGAGGTAAAACTTCTCTACCCGCGTTTTGAAGGCACGGGCTGCGAGGAAGTGCCCCATTTCATGCAGTATGATGAGAATGGACAGGCTCAGCAGAAACTGCCCAATCATAATGACGTATTCCATATTGTAGCGTTCGGTTTGCTCTAAAACAGCCCCAAAGGTAATTTGTTTTTGCCGGATGACGTACTTTTGCCGCCGTGAATGTCTTTTTTACGCGCCATATTGACCCGCCGTATGCCTTTTTGGAGGGCGAAGAAGCCCATCATGCCGCCCGCGTTTTGCGCAAGCAGGTGGGGGAGGAGCTTGCCTGGGTAGATGGCCGGGGCACTTTTTATACCGGCCGCATTGAGGCTATTTCCAAAAAAACGGTACGCTTACAAATTCTCAACAGCCGCTCCGATTTTTTGGAGCGCTCCTTTCAGCTGCATCTGGCCATAGCGCCCACCAAAAACATCGCCCGCTTTGAATGGCTGTTGGAGAAAGCCGTAGAGGTGGGCGTGGAGCGCATCACCCCGCTCCTGTGCCGGCATTCCGAGCGCAAGCAGATTCGGCACGATCGCCTGGAGCGCATTCTCATTGCCGCCATGAAGCAATCAGGCCGCGCCCGCTTGCCGGTATTGGATGAATTGACGCCTTTCGGCAAATTTTTGAGCGCTTTGCAGGCGCCTGAGTCCGTGCAAAAATTCATCGCTCATTGCGCTGCCGACCCTCAAAAGAGACACTTCGCCCGCTGCTACCAGGCCGGTAAAGACGCCATCGCCCTGATAGGCCCCGAAGGCGATTTCTCCGCAGAAGAAATCGCCGAAGCCAAAGAAGCGGGCTTCACCCCCGTGCATCTCGGCCCCGGCCGCCTGCGCACGGAAACGGCCGGATTGGTCGTTGCTGTTTTGGTGGCGAATTTGTAGTTTTAAGTTTACTGTTTACAGTGGACGGTTTACAGTTTTTTTAGTGGGGGTTCGTTGGTTGGTGGGTTTTTGTTTAGTGTTTAGTGTTTAGTGTTTAGTGTTTAGCGTTTAGCGTTTAGTGTTTAGTGTTTAGCGTTTTTTAGTTTACTGTTTATGGTTGACCGTTTACAGTTTTTTTGTTTAGTGTTTAGGTTTTTTATTGTTATTTTAAGTTGGGCGGGCTTTAGCCCGCCAATTAGTACCGCGTGCTTTAGCGCGCGTATTTTTTAGCCTCACCAAATTCGTTTGATCCCGAGCCCCACATATCCGGGAGTCGTGTGATAGGTCTTTATTTCCGTGTAGTATTGAGTTTGAGTAGCTGTCTGGAACAATTGGCCGTTTAGGTAGGCGAGGTCTCGTGCTTGTAGTAAGAGTTCCCAATGTTTGCTCAATTTATAGCTTGCTTTCATATTTACATTCCAGATGTCTTTTTGCAGTTCCTGGTAGAGGGAAGTGCCGCGGCTTATGTCG
>JALVES010000360.1 GCA_027030635.1 Saprospiraceae bacterium
CATAGGTTCCCGGATTGAGATAGGTAACCGAGGGGTTGGGGTCGTTGGAGGTGGCGGGCTCGCCGCCCTCGAAAGTCCAGCTCCAGGCGGTGGTGTTTTCGGAAGATTCGTCGGTGAATTGGACGGTCAGTGGGGCGCAGCCGCTGGTGGGGCTTGCGGAGAAGCCGGCAATGGGCTGGGTACTAATGGGGATGTCTGTGGTGAATACATCGCTGCCGCATTCGTTGGTAGCGGTGAGGCTTACGGTATAGGTGCCGTCCTGTGCATAGACATGGAAGCCGGGATTGGCTGTGGTATCGGTGCCGCCGTCGCCGAAATCCCAGAGATAACTGTCTGCTCCGGAGGAGTTGTTGCTTACAAAGAGCGTGTCCTGACTTATAAGCGGAGCAAAAACAGCATTGGGTATATCGTTGACAGTGATATAGTTAGACTGTGTTACCTGATCATTTCCTACGCTATTGCTGACTGTTAGTGTTACACTGTAGGAGCCGGCATTGTTGTAGGTTACCACGGGATTTTCTTCGTTGGAGGTGGACGGCGTGCCTCCGGGGAAGCTCCAGTTCCAGGAAGTGGTATTGGAAGAGGAGGTGCTGGTGAATTGGACGGTCAGGGGAGCGCAGCCGCTGGTGGTATCTGCAGTAAAGCCGGCAGTGGGCGGTGTTGCGATGGAGATGTCGTAAAACTGGGTGCTGCTGCCGCATTCGTTGGTAGCCGTTAGAGCGACGGTATAGGTGCCGTCCTGGTCATAGGTATGTGTCGGGTTTTGCTGGTTTGAGGTTTGGCTGTCTCCGAAGCTCCACAGCCAGGAAGTGGGATTGTTTTGGGAGAGGTCAGTGAAATCAACTGTAGCACCATTGACTGTATAGCTGAAGTCGGCAAAGGGCAGAGAGTTGACTTGTATATAGCCGGTTTTTGTAATGGCATCTGTGCCGGCTGAGTTGATGACAACCAAGGTAACATCATAGGTGCCGGGTGTGAGGTAGGCAACAGTGGGATTTTGTTGGGTGGATGAAGAGGGAATGGCTCCGGGGAAACTCCATTGCCAGGAGGTGGGATTTTCCTGAGAGAGGTCGGAGAACTGGACTTGCAGTGGTGTACAGCCGGAGGTGGGGTCGGCGGTGAAATCTGCAATGGGTGGGTTGATGACCAGGCAAGAACTGAAGAGGCGGACGTTGTCCACGTACATGCTGTTGCCATAGTCATTTACATTTTCGATTTTGATGCGGATGTTGTCCATGCCGTCATAAGCTGAGAGGTCGAGGTCTATGCATCCGGGGCCGTAAGTGGTGCCATAGCACCAGTCTTCTTCTGCAGAGGGGTCGAATAGCGAAGTTTGATCGGGCACGGTGGCGAAGTTTCCGTTTCCGTTTTCAGCATCGCCCCAGACCCAGTTGTAGGTATTTCCTCCATCGGTGGAGACATAGATGACCAAGGAGTCTCTGGTAGTGCCATCATATCGCGCGTAGGCGTATTCGAGTTCGAGCCTCACGGAGCTGCGGCCGACGAAGGAGAGTACGGGGGAGACCAGGGCATCTCGCTGGCCATTGGTGTTGTAGTTGTAGTTGTCGAGGAAGGCCGCCTGGCTGCCTTGGCGGGTGCCGCCGGTAGTTTGCAGCACCCAGGTGATGTTGTTGTCAGGATTTTCTATGCTCCAGTTGCCAAAACCGTTTTCAAAATCTTCGAAGTAGAAGAACTCTGTCCCTCCTGCGGGGATGACGGCGATTTGCATGCTGGTACTGTTGCTGCCATTGGCGTTGGTGGCGGTGAGTGTTGCGGTATAGGTGCCGGGATTGTTGTAGGTAACCGTGGGATTTTGTTCCGTAGAGGAGGAAGGTGTACCGCCGGGGAAACTCCACGACCAGGAGGTTGGGTTGTTCAGGGATTGGTCGAAAAAGGTTACCATGCCGCCTGGGCAGGAGGGGTTGACATTGGGAGTGAAAACCGCTACGGGTGGGGCGGGAGGAGGGCAGCTTGCCAGGCAGGTTCTGGATGCAATGTGGGCGTTGATGGCTGAGATGGATGCGGCAGACCACTGGGTGGCAGCGCTAACGGCAGGCGCCATGATGTAAGGCGAGCCGGCAGCATCATGCAGGGCATCGAAGTTGTGCCCCAACTCGTGCGAGGTCAATACCCGAAGGTACTCGGCATTGGTAGTGAAGTCTTGCAGGCAGTGATAGCGCGAGGGCATGCATACCACGCCTACCCAGGCAATACCTACGGTAGGGCCGTCGAAATCGCGGTCAGTCCACAGCTCTCCTACGTCGTGGGTTTGTGTAAAGCCGGTAGGCCCCCAGGAAGTGAAGCTGTTGAGTAGGGTGTTGGCGTTTGTACTGGAAGTCCAAGGGTCGGCAGCAGGGCTGGTAGAGACGTATTGTTCTACAATGATGAATTGAATTTCATCGGCAAATTCATCGTCCCAGTTGCCGGCAACATTGTTCATGACGGCTATGTTGTGGTTTTCCACGGCTGTTACACTGCCGTACTTCTGGAACATCAAACCGTCGGAAGCGATGGCCAGTTCTACTTCGTAGCAGTTGCCGGTTTTGTACAAATCACCGGAGATGATCTCTTTCTTTTTTTTGTGTACTTCCTGCAGGCCGCAAGTCTTCCCTTCTACGGGAATGACATCAGAGGCTTTGTAAGATATATAGGCGTTGGGGGGAGCAGAGGGCAGGTAATATGAAAGCGGCTCTATGTAGTAATACTCCTTCCCTTTTCTGAAATAAGCATAGAAGAAATTTTTGTCCAATGTTATTCGGGCCTCGGCATCTTCCTGCCATTGTTGAGGATAGGCTTTGAGCGTGATGCAGGAGGGCTTGCCCTGTTTGATTTCCGTACCTTTCTCTGAAGCCACCTGCAGGGTGTAAGTCGGCCCTGTGAGGCGGGTCTTTTCAGCGACCAGAGACCATTCAGGGCCATCGGGCAGAGCCATTTCGAGATTTGCGATTTCGTGTTTTTGAAAGTAGCTTAAGAGGTTTTTCGCTTCAAGCTGTACGGCTTTCCATTGTTTAAACTGCCGGTCCGGAGCTGTCCAGCTCGCTTTCTTTTCGATGGGGCTGAGCTGAATGCTCAGTTGTGCCTGAATTCGGGAGTAAGCTAAAAGTGAAAAACAAAAAAGCAGAATGGGTAGCGTTTTGTGTCGCATTTGGGTTGGTAGATTTTGGTAATGACAAAATAAAACGACCACTGTCTTTCAAGCTGAAGGACAATGGTAAAAGCCCTCTGATACACGGTCTTTGGGCAACTCGTTTCTATAAATTTGAATGCAGTTTGCGGGAATAAGATACAAATATAGAGAAGATGCTATAAATAAAAAACAGATTGATGCGTGGAAATGTCATCTTTAAGGCAACTCACGCACAATGTTTTTCACCAGCCGGATGAAATCCGGTTTCATGCGCTCTGCCACGGCCATGACTTCTTCGTGGCTTACGCCTTCGTGTTTATCGGGCACGGACAAATCCGTTACGCAGGCGATGCCGAGGGTTTTGATGCCGGCATGGGCAGCGGCAATGGCTTCGGGTATGGTGGACATACCTACGGTATCAGCTCCGAGCAGGCGCATCATGCGCATTTCTGCTTTGGTTTCAAAGCAGGGGCCGCTGACGGCGAGATGGACTCCCTCTCTCCAGTTGACCTCCAGTTTTTGTGCAATACGGGTTCCCATTTGCCGAAAGGCAGAATCATAAGCTGCCGACATATCCGGGAAGCGCGGCCCGAGTTCGTCGAGATTGGGTCCTCTGAGGAAGGAACTGCCCATGAAGTTGATTTGGTCTTTGATGAATACCATGCTGCCAACGGGGAAGTCTTCCCGCAGGGAGCCGCAGGCATTGGTGACGATGAGGTGTTCTACGCCCAGCAGTTTCATCAGGCGCACCGGAAAGATGATTCTTTCAGGGGGGTAGCCTTCGTAATAGTGTACCCGCCCCTGCATGGCAATGACCTTTTTGCCTTCCAACTCACCCATGACCCATTGCCCGGCATGGCCTTGCACGGTGGATACCGGGAAGTGGGGGATGTCGGCATAGGGAAAGCGCTGTGCTTCTTCCACCTCATCGGCGAGAATACCCAGCCCCGAGCCGAGGATGAGGCCTATACGCGCCTGTATGTCTGTACGCGCCTGAATCCATGCTGCTGCTTCCCGGAGTGTCTGCATTTTACATTTTTTATTGAGCCCAATCCGGGAAGACACCCGGAAGGAGGTGAAAAATTTTCATGCCTGGAAAATAGGTAACCAAAGTTACGACAAGAATGCCAAGCAAGTTGAGGAAAAAACCGGCTTTGATCATTTTGATCATGGGGAGCCTTTGGGTGCCGAAGGCTATGGCGTTGGGCGGCGTAGCTACGGGCAGCATGAAAGCGAGGGAGCCTGCAATGGTCGCGGGCAGCATGAGCAGCAGCGGATTGAGTTTGATGCTGACGGCCAGGCCGGAGAGTACGGGCAAAATGGTTTCGACGGTGGCCGTGTTGGAAGTGAGCTCGGTGAGGAAAGTAACAAAGGCAGAAACCGTGCTGATGAGAAAAATGGGGTGATAGTCTTTGAGCCATACGAGTTGCTGCCCCAGCCAAAGCGAGAGGCCCGACTCCTTAAAGCCCGTTGCCAGGGCAAAACCGCCGCCAAAGAGCAAGACGATGCCCCAGGGAATGCCCTTGGCTGTTTCCCAATCCATGAGGTATTCGCCTTTCTTTGAGCGGGAAGGAATGAGAAACAAAACAATGGCCACGGCAATGGCCACTGTGCCGTCTTTGACGTACTTGGGGTGTTGCAAAAGTGTGGACCAACCCGGGATTTTCCAACTGCCGAGGGTGATGTCAGCCCGGAAGAACCACAGCAGGGCCAAAGTGATGAAGGCTATGCTCAGAACGATTTCTTCAAAGCTCATCGGCCCCAGTTCGCGGTACTGCCGGCGGATGTCTTCGCCCGTGAGTTGCACCCATTTGCCTTTCGGGCGGATGTACAGGAAATAGAGGTATATCCAGAGGAAGACAAACAGCAACAGTGTGATGGGGAAGGCGTACAGAAACCAGTTGGCGAAGGTGATTTCGGGCGCCTGCGGAAAGTAGATGTAGAGAATGCGCGAAAAAGAGAGGTTGGGCGGTGTACCGACCAGCGTGGCTATGCCGCCTATGGATGCGCTGTAAGCTACGGCCAGCAGCATGCCGATGCTAAACGTTGCGGCATTTTCCCGGCCGTTGAGTTCTTCCACCTTGCTCAGCATGGAGAGCAGAATGGGAATGAGCAACATGACCGTAGCCGTATTGGATATCCACATGGATAAAAAGGCCGTAGCAAACATAAAGCCCAGCAAAATGCGCCCGGGACTGCTGCCCGTGATGCGGAGGATGCCCAGGGCAATGCGTTTGTGCAAATTCCATTTTTGAATGGCCAGGGCTACGATAAAGCCTCCAATGAAGAGAAAAATGACGTGGTTGAAATAAGTGGAGCTGACGGCCTTGCCGTTCATGATGCCCAGCAAGGGGAACAGCGCCACCGGCAAGAGGGAGGTTATGGCCAAAGGTGCTATTTCGGCCACCCACCAACAGGCCATCCAGATGGCAACGGCAAGGGTGGCTGTGAGTTGCGGCTTTTTGGGGTCGAGTTCGACAAATAGCAGCAGAAAAACAGCCAGAGCAGGTCCGGCATAGTGCAACAGCTTTCGCCAAATGCTTTTGGAATGCGGAGCCGTCGGTAACATGGCAGGGTAGTGTTGGTTTGTGTCGGCTGCAAAGATAACCTTTGGGAAGAAACTCATTTGCATTCTAAATAAATTCCTTACCTTTGCGCCCGCTTTAAACATTTAGTAAACCTCCCGATGCCCGAAGGGGTGTTGGTACAAACCTTTTTCACATGTCTGAAAAGAAAGACGAATTGCAGCAAAATCCGGAAGAGCAAGCGCAAAAACCGGAAGAAACTGCTGAAAACACAGAGCCGAAAGTAGAGGCCAAAGAAGAGGCCGAAGCTACGGAGGAAGCCCCCAGGCAGGAAGCGGAAAAACCCGCTGAAGAAGAAGCTGCAGTTCCCGAAGCGGAAGCTGAGGCGAAGAAAGAAGAGACTGCTTCGCAGGAAGATGCAGAGTTGCAGCAAGAAGAACCTGCCGCTCCCGCTTTGGTCAACGAAGGACCGCATGACGATTTCGACTGGGAAAATGCCGGCGCTTCGCATGTAGTCAATTACACGGATGAGGAATACGAGAAATTTCTCAAAGAGTACGAATCCACTTTTTCCCACATTCAGGAAGGCGATATTGTAAAGGGCAAGGTTACGGCCATTCAGGACGGCGATGTCGTTTTGGACATCAACTACAAGTCTGACGGATTGGTCTCCCTGTCGGAGTTTCGCGATTTGGAAGACCTGAAGGTTGGCGATGAGGTAGAAGTATATGTGGAGCGTCTGGAAGACGAACACGGTCAGTTGCAGTTGTCGCGCCGCAAGGCCAAGTTGCTCAAGGCCTGGGAAGCCATTCGGGATTCTTACGAGAACGGTACCATCATCACCGGTAAGGTGGTCAGCAAGACCAAAGGCGGTTTAATCGTGGACTGTGGTGGTTTGGAGACCTTTCTGCCGGGTTCGCAGATTGACATCAAGCCCATCATTGATTACGATCAGTACGTGGGCAAGACCATGGAGTTCCGCGTTGTAAAGATCAACGAGCGCATTAAGAATGCGGTGGTGTCGCACAAAGCCCTTATCGAAAGCGATTTGGCTGAGCAGCGCGAACAGATCATTGCAAGCCTGGAGAAAGGCCAGGTGCTCGAGGGCGTCGTCAAGAACATCACAGACTTTGGCGCCTTTATGGACCTGGGCGGTGTGGACGGTTTGCTCTACATCACGGACATTTCCTGGGGCCGCATCAGCCATCCCAGCGAGGTTTTGAAGGTCAACCAGAAGATGAATGTGGTAGTGCTGGAGTTCGACGAAAACAAAAAGCGCATTTCTCTGGGCTTGAAGCAGTTGCAGCCCCATCCGTGGGAAGTGCTGCCGGAAGAGATCAAGGAAGGCGCTGTGGTCAAAGGCAAGATCGTCAATATCGAGGACTACGGAGCTTTCCTCGAGATTTTGCCGGGTGTAGAGGGGTTGATTCACGTTTCCGAAGTGAGCTGGAGCAATCAGCAAATCAACGCCCGCGATTTCTTCAAGTTGGGAGAGGAGCGCGAAGCCAAGATCGTTACCATTGACCGCGATCGCCGCAAAATTTCGCTCAGCATCAAGCAATTGACCAAAGACCCCTGGGAAGAAATTGAGGAAAAATATCCCGTGGGCAGCCGCCACAAAGGTGTTGTCAACAACCTCACCAATTACGGCGTCTTCGTGCGCCTCGATGAGGGCATCGGTGGCATGATCCACGTTTCCGATCTTTCCTGGACGAAGCGCTACGGCCATCCGAAGGAGTTCGTGAAGGAAGGCGAAGAGATCGAAGTGGTGATTCTCGACATTGATAAGGAAAACCGCAAGCTCTCTCTGGGGCACAAGCAACTTGAGGAGGATCCCTGGGATACCTTTGAAGAGGTCTTCCCCGTAGGTTCTTACCACGAGGCTACAGTCTTGCGCAAGGACGATCGCGGAGCCATTCTTCAGTTGCCTTATGGCCTGGAAGCCTACTCACCCTTGAAGCACCTGCGCAAGGAAGACGGCACCATGGCTGAGGTAGATGAGGTGCTGACCGTAAAAGTCATTGAGTTCAACCGCGATGACAAGCGCATCATGGTTTCTCATCTGCGCTATCTCGAAGACATCCGCCGCGAGGCCGATGAGAGCGTGCGCAACGAGAAGCGCGAAGAGCGCAAGAGCATTAAGCGTGCGATCAAGAAGCAGCAGTCTTCCATTGAGCGTTCTACTTTGGGCGATCTGGACGTGTTCAGCCAGTTGAAGGAACAGTTGAAGAAGGCCGGGCAACCCAAGAAAGAAGAACCGAAAAAGGAAGAGACTGAGCAGGAAGAGCCGAAAGACGAAACCGATAAGAAAGAATAAGTCCTTTCACTACACCGAATAGAAAGCCGTCGCCGGGGTCTGTTTTCCTCTGCGGCGGCTTTGTTTTGCATTTTTCAGCCTTTCGGCAAATGGCGCTTGAGGCGACAGAAAAATTTTTTAAAAAAAAGAGCAAAAAGTTTGCCGGTTTAAAAGAGGCGTTGTATCTTTGCACCCGCTTTGATAAAGCTCGAAGCGAATTGAGCGAATAAAGACGTTCAGCGAGGGCTCCGGAGGATGTTTCAGGAGGTTATTTCCTGAGGTGTTCCGGGGAGCAAAAAAGAAGTTCATTGAAAAGATTGGAGCGAGGTAAGAAAAGGAAGTGTGACCCTTGAGTAAACAAGATGGCCGGATACTACGGTATTCGGTTTAAGGATCTGACTATGGAGAGTTTGATCCTGGCTCAGGATGAACGCTAGCGGGA
>JALVES010000361.1 GCA_027030635.1 Saprospiraceae bacterium
TTATTGCCGAGCCGTAGATGCTTTAGGCTGTGTCTGCCTGTTGCCTCTACTGCTTTGCCATTTACTTTGTTTTAAACTGCAAATCCATGAGCAACCGTTTACACTTCCTTTTTGCTTTGCTTTTTGGGCTGGGAATGAGTGTCTCAGTTCATGCTCAATTGAGCGTTACCTTAGATGCGACCAACCCGGCCTGCGGAGGTTTTTCTACCGGCTCCATCACTGCTAATCCCGACGGGGGAATGCCTCCCTACACCTATTTGTGGAATACCGGCGCTACCACGCAAACCATCACCGGCTTGCCTGTGGGTACTTACAGCGTAACGGTTACCGATGCCGCTTCGCAAACGGCAACGGCCAGTACAACCCTTACCGCACCGCCGCCTCTGACGCTGAGTTTCACGGTATCCGGTTGCAACATTCCGGGAACTATCACTGCCAATCCAGGCGGAGGTGTGCCGGGCTATAGCTACAACTGGGACACCGGAGACACAACACAAAGCATCACTTATCTCAATCCGGGCACCTACTGCCTGACTGTGCTCGATGCCGTCAACTGCGCCATTGCCGGCTGTGTAACCGTCAATATCGAAGCGCCGACCATTAACCTGATCGTCAATGACATCACCTGCAATGGCTATGACGATGGCTCCATTGTAGCCGAGGTAACAGACGGCATGCCGCCCTACACCTACCAATGGAGCAATGGCGAGACCACCGATACCATCAACAACCTGGCTCCGGGCACCTATACCGTAACTGTTACAGGCGCCAACGGTTGCTCCAGCACGGCCAGCGGAACGGTCAGCGAACCGCCGCCTTTAAATGCCAGCATATCCGGCAATGATCCCACCTGCGCCGGCTCTGCCAATGGCTCTGCCATGGTCGTCGCTTCAGGTGGCACACCGCCCTATACCTATCTTTGGAATACCGGCGCTACCACTCCCGTCATTACGGGTTTGCCGCAAGGCACCTATTCCGTAACCGTTACGGATGCCAATGGCTGTACCATTGATCTGAGCATTACCCTCACGGAGCAATCGGCCATCACCATCTCGGCAGTCAGTACGGACGAAACCTGTGAAAATGCCAATGACGGCACAGCGACGGCTACAGCCGCCAATGGCGTGCCGCCTTATACCTATCAGTGGAGCAACGGAGAAAGCGGGGCGAGCATCAGCAACCTGGCTCCGGGCACTTACTCCGTGACAGCCACTGATGATGTGGGCTGTACGGCGAGTACCAGTGTAGTCGTTTCGCCGGCGAATCCCTTTAGCGTGAGCATCACTTCTACCGATGTAACCACCTGCGATGGCAGCGACGGCACGGCTACCGCCATTCCCATGGGCGGTGCAGGCGGTTATACTTATCAGTGGAGCAATGGTGAGACCACCCAGACCATCACAGGCCTGAGTGCAGGCACTTATGTAGTGGTCGTCTTTGATGCCAATGGCTGTCAGGCAACGGCTTCTGTAACCATCACGGCTCCTCCCAGCCCACAGGCAGGCGTGATGACAACCGATGAAACCTGTGCCGGAGACAATGACGGTACAGCTACAGCCGTCGTAGTGGGTGGCACACCGCCTTATACCTATCTCTGGAATACGGGCGCCACCACGCAATCCTTAGACAACCTCAGCCCGGGCGCTTATTCCGTAACCGTTACCGATGCTTCGGGTTGTACAGCAACGGCTTCGGGCGTGGTCGCCGCGGGCACGCAGGTGCAATTGATGATCAGCGGCCAGGACGTGAGTTGCTTTGGCGGCAACGACGGAGGCGCAACGGCCGTAGCCTTTAACGGAACGGCCCCCTACACCTATCTCTGGAGTACGGGAGCCACGACCGCCACCATTACCGGACTGACTTCCGGCAGCTATTCTGTAACGGCCACCGATGCCAATGGCTGCGAGGCCAGTGGCTCAGTTTTCATAGATCAGCCCCCGGCATTGACGCTTGAAGTCATGGTCAACTACGGCGATTGCAGCAGCAATGAGGCCGCAGCCGTGGCCGTAGTCAATGGCGGTACGCCGCCCTATACCTACAACTGGAGCAACGGAGCCACCGGCCCGGTTGCCATGAACCTCAGTCCGGGCGCTTATTCCGTAACGGTTACGGATGACAACGGCTGTACCATCAGCGAAGATTTTGTGGTGGACGACATCCCGCCGCTTTCCATCGCCTTGGATGTTACCGATGTGAGTTGCTACAGCTTTGCCGATGGAAGCATTACAGCCATCATTACGGGTGGCACGCCGCTCTACAGCTATCTGTGGAATACGGGAGAAACAACACCCACCATCAGTGGCCTTGCTCCGGGGATTTACAGCGTTACCGTAACCGATGCCAATGGCTGCGAAGTCAGCAGCTCTGCTACGGTGGCTCAACCTTCTCCGCTGACTCTGGATCTGACGCCTCACGATTCCAGTTGTCCGGGCAGCAACGACGGCAGCATTGAAGTGGATGTCAGCGGTGGTACGCCGCCTTACACTTATAACAGCAATGTCGGCCCCTTCACTCCGCCGCTGACCGGTCTGGCTCCGGGCAGTTACACCATTACGGTTACCGATGCCAATGGTTGTGAGATCAGCGCTACGGCAGAAATCGGCCTGCAGAGCGACCCCTCCGTGGATATTACCGTGCTCAACCAGCCTTGCGAGGGCTCGGCTACGGGTATTCTGGCGGCAGTCCCCACCGGAGGCGTGGCGCCTTACAGCTACTTGTGGAGCACGGGCGAGACGGGCCCCACCATTGACGGCCTTTCGCCCGGTACGTATTCGGTGGTCGTTACCGATGCGCTTGGCTGTACGGCCAGCGCTGCCGTTACGCTGGAAGCTGCGGAAAATCCCGATTGTACGGCAGAAGTGGTGCAGCCGGTATCTTCTCCCGGGGCCTCAGACGGCATCGTAGAGGTCAATGCCTCGGGCGGCACGCCACCTTATACTTACCTGTGGAGCACAGGCGCGACGACTCAGACGGTCTCCAATTTGCCGGAAGGCTTCTACTCCGTAACGACCACAGATGCCAACGGCTGTACGACTTCCTGCTCCGTGCAGTTGGGCACGACGCCCACAACCTGCGTAGGAGATAAGGTCTGGCTCGACCTGGACCAGGACGGCATCCAGGATCAGAATGAAACCGGGGTGGCAGGCGTTACGGTTACCCTGAGCGGCACGGATGACAACGGCAATCCCGTCAATCTGACGCAAATTACCGATGGGGCGGGCATGTATCTGTTCAGCCCCATTCCCGGTGGTACGTATAAATTGACTTTCAGCCTTCCGGCAAATCATTTCTTCACCGTGCAGGATGCCGGAAGCGATGATGCCGTGGACAGCGACGTGGACACGCTGACGGGCATGACGCCCATGTTTACGCTGGTGGCCAACAACAATGGAGATTGCGACCTCAGCTGGGACGCAGGACTGTACGTCATCTGCGACAACATCACCGACCCGGGAGAAATTGCGGGCGATGAATTCCTCTGCGGCCCGGGCAATGACCCCGGTCCCATTGTGGAAACAGCGCCTGCTACCGGCGGTACCGGAAACATCGAATACCTCTGGATGATGACGTTTGAGAACCAGCCCTTTAATCCAAATACCTGGATACCCATTCCGAACTCGAACACGCCGGAATACGATCCGGGGCCCATCTCGCAGACGACCTACTATGCACGCTGTGCGAGGCGCGAAGGTTGCATCGAGTTTCTGGAAACGAGCAACATCGTGGTGAAGGAAGTGGGCGACGTGGCAGTGGCTGAAATTACCGGCCCGAATGTCGTTTGCGAAGGAGATACCGAGACCTATTCTGCTCTGGACAATGGCGCAGGTGCGACTTATCTCTGGGACTTCGGCCCTCATGCCGACCCGCAAACTTCGACCGATCCGGTGGTGGATGTTACCTGGCTGCAATACGGCCTCTACACCGTTCAACTGACGGTGGAGAAAGACGGCTGTACCTCTTACGCATGGTTGGAGGTCTTCGTTACCAACAGCCCCACAGTCTGCGGCGGCAGCAACCCGCTGATGGTTCTGAACGGCGAACCCGTCATAGGTGGCATCAAGTTGACGTGGACAGCCGAGAATATGGGCGAAGACGATGTCTTTATCCTCGAGCGCTCCCTAAACAGCGCCGAGCAGTTTGAAAGCCTCTCGATCCTGCCCGTTGAGCCGGGTGTGAGCGAATACAGCTATACGGACGCCGAGCCGCGCAGCGGATACCTCTTCTACCGCCTGCGCATCCAGCGCTCCTCCGGAGAAGAATTCCACTCCAACGTGGTGAAAATCACCTGGATGGAAAACAACAACTGGCTGATGATCTATCCGAATCCCGTCAAAGAGGAGTTGCTGGTGCAAAGCTTAGATGCCAACTTTGAGCTTGCCCAACTGCAACTCTACGATCTGACCGGACGCCTGCTCTACCAAACAGATTTGCCGGAAGGCGAAATCTACCACATGCTGCCCATGCAGAACTATCCCTCGGGCGTGTATGTGCTGAGCCTGCAGAGCAGGAGCGGGGAGGTGGTTGTGAAGCGGGTTGTAAAGGAGTAGCGCGTGGCGCGAAGCGCCGCGCGGCTAATGTGGACGCTTCGCGTCTAATGTGGAACGCAAGCGTTCTAATGTGGAGGCCTGCGGCCTCTAATGTGGTTTTGCGCTCGCTTTCGCATCGCGTAATCTATATCGTGGGCTACGCGATGCGAAAGCGAGCGTAAAATCACATTAGAACGCTTGCGTTCCACATTAGGGCCGCAGGCCCCACATTAGACGCGAAGCGTCCACATTCCCCCACATTCCCCACAAACCCCTACCTTTGCCCAACTAAATCAAGTTACAAAGCACCATGGAATTCATCATCCCCGATTTCGGTTCTTTTGAAATATGGATGAGTCTGCTGACTCTGACTTTTCTGGAAATTGTGTTGGGCATAGACAACATCGTTTTCATTTCCATTGTCTCCACGCGCCTTGAAGACGACAAAGCGAGGCGAAAAGCCATTGACTGGGGTTTGTTTCTCGCTTTGATTTTGCGTGTGGGTTTGTTGTTGGGTGTCTCGGCCTTTGTGGCTATGCAGGAGCCTTTGTTTCATTTAAAAGCTTCATGGATACAGGGCGCTTTTTCGGGACAAAGCCTCATACTCGTTGTCGGAGGGTTGTTTTTGTTGTACAAGAGTACAGCGGAGATTCATCACAAGATGGAGGGAGAGGAATTTCAGGTGGCTGTTAAGGAGCAGACTTATTCTTTGGGCCGGGCCATCGTACAAATTGCTTTGATCAGTCTGGTTTTTTCGTTCGATTCCATCCTTACGGCCATTGGCATGACCAATGGTTTAGAGGGTGCGCTCTTGCTCATGATCATTGCTGTGGTCATATCCATGTTGATCATGATGCTCTTTGCGGTGCCTGTCAGCCGCTTTGTCAATCAGCATCCGACTGTGCAGATGTTGGGCATGGCCTTTCTATTGCTCATCGGTTTCATGTTAATCGTCGAGGGCGCCCATCTGGCTCATCTCGAAGTGGCCGGCATGGCTATCGGTACAGTGCCCAAGGGTTACCTCTATTTTGCCATTTCCTTTTCGCTCTTTGTGGAGTTTCTCAACTTCCGCATGCGTAAGCGCACGACTCAGCCCGTCAAGTTGCATACCCTGACAGAGGTGGCTGCAGAAGAAGGACTGTTGGAGGGCAAAAAGAAGGCTAAGTGAAAGAACTGACTCCCGCGCGTGTTTTGCGCTATGGCCTGATTTTGACAGGCGTGCTGACCTTTGTCGCTGCTTTGTTTTTGTGGCTTTCGCCAAATGCAACCCTCTTGCAGGGATTTTCTGTGTTCTTACTGTTACTATTATTGCTTGTTTCCGTATTGATTTACCGGAAGCTGGTCATTAACTTCATGGATGCGCGGACGGAAACCCGCAATGCTGCTGCTCAGCAACAGGCTTTGCTGTATCTCTTTCAAAAGATCGAGCCGCGCAGGGCTTTGCCGCAGATGCGTTCGTATGCCGCTTCGCCGGATTTTTTGTGTTTGCTTTACGACCTGATTCGAGAGCATAAGCCTCATGTGGTTGTGGAGTGTGGGGGAGGGGTCTCCACCCTGATTAGCGGTTATGCCTTAGAGCAAAACGGAAGCGGCAGGGTGCTGGCCCTGGAGCACGATGCCCGGTATGCGGCAGCGACTGAGCGGGAAATTCAGCGCCACGGTTTGCAGCAGCTGGCTTCGGTCCTGCACGCACCTTTGACTGAGGCTGCGGTGGGCGAATACCGCATTCCCTGGTACGACCTCAGGGGCTTACCCGAAGAGCTGCGCATTGATCTGCTGGTGGTGGATGGCCCGCCTTCCACCTTGCACGAGCTCGCCCGCTACCCGGCTTTCCCCCTCCTGCGGGAGCGCCTCTCCGAACAGGCCGTCATCCTCGCAGATGACTGCATCCGCCCGGCCGAACGCCGCATGGTCGAGATGTGGGCCAAAGAAATGCCCGGGCTCACCATCCAATGGGTGATGACGGAGAAGAGGGCGGCGGTGCTTGTGGTGTAGAAAAAAAGTCGTATTATTGGGCCAATTCTCAGATAGCGAAACAGCCACATGAATTTGCAAACTGCCGGCAAAACTTATCGTCAATTGGTGGGTAATGGACTAATTTATTCCGTTCCCAGGTTTCAGCGAGACTACAGTTGGGGCCCAACTGAATGGGAAGATTTATGGGCAGACATTGAGAATCTCTTTGCTGAAGATGGAGAGGAAGAGCATTACATGGGCTACCTCGTTTTGCAATCTGCGGACAACAAGCATTTCCGCATCATTGACGGGCAGCAGCGGCTGACTACGCTGAGCATCATTGTGCTGGCGGTTTTGGCACATCTCAAAAACTTTATACGAGATGGCATAGCTCCTGAGGAAAACGAAAAACGCTTAGAGCAGTTGAGGAATATCTACATAGGTTATGTGGACCCCGTTACACTCATTGCGGAAAGCAAATTGAAGTTGAATCGAAATAATGATGACCTTTATCAAAAGTATCTGGTTCCCTTAGAGCCTTTGCCTGCCAGAGGCTTAAAAGCCACCGAGCGGCTGATGAAGAAAGCCTATGAATGGTTTTTTGAGAGAATCAAACAATTTTCTGCAAAAAATCGGGATGGCCGGGCATTGGCGGCATTTATTGACCGACTTTCCGATAAATTGTTTTTTACAGTCATTACTGTCAACGATGAGCTCAATGCCTATAAAGTTTTTGAGACGCTGAATGCCCGGGGCGTACAACTCTCCTCAACGGATTTGCTAAAAAATTATTTGTTTTCAGTCGTACATAAAGACGGCGGCAGTGAACTGGAAATGGAAGAACTCGACAAGCGTTGGGAGCATATCACGGGGATTATCGGCAGCGATAGTTTGCCCAATTTTCTGCGGGCTTATTGGAACAGCCGAAATCGCTTTGTACGCCATGCAGAATTGTTTAAGCGCATACGTGCCAAAATCATTTCCAAAGGACAGGTCTTTGAGCTGCTTCGCAAGATGGAAGTGTATGCTCATCTTTTTGCCGCTTTGCGAAATCCGGAAGACGAACTCTGGCAGCCTGAGCAAAGAACGCATGTAAAACTGCTGCGCCTGTTCAATGTAAGGCAGCTTTACCCCTTGCTGATGAGCGCCTGGGGTGCCTTGAAAGCAGCAGACTTCACGCGTATGCTGCGGTATGCTGTGGTCATTTCTTTCCGCTACAATGTCATTGGCCAATTGCCACCCAATGAGCAGGAGCGCTTGTACAATCAGATTGCCGTTCAGATTTCAAGCGGCGACTTGACGAGCATCCAACGAATACTTCAGGCCTTAAAAGCTATCTATGTGCCGGATGAAAAGTTCAAGCTGGACTTTTCTGAAAAAGAATTTCGCACAACCCAGGCTCGAAATAAAAAAATAGTGCGCTACATACTCTTCGAAATAGAGCGCCACATTACCTCCGGAGATGCCTGTGATATGGATAATCCCGCTTTTACCATTGAACATATCATGCCGGAAAACATTGAGCATGCCTGGGAGGATATTGATGACAAGGAACACCAACTTTTCTTATACAGGCTGGGAAACATGACTTTGCTGGAAGCAAAATTGAATAAACAATTGGGAAATGCGTCCTTTAGTGAGAAGCGCAAAAAATATAAGGAAAGCACCTTTGCCATAACGCGCAAAGTAGCTGACGACAATGCATTTTGGAATGCCGAGCGCATCGCCGCCCGCCAAAGGTGGATGGCGAAGCAGGCTGCAGCTATTTGGAAAATAGATTGATGATGCGGGAAATTGGTGAAAGTGGTGGAATTGGGTAAATCGGTGAAAGCGGTTGAATCGGTTTATCGTGTGTCGTTGGTTTAGTGTTTAGCAGTTTT
>JALVES010000362.1 GCA_027030635.1 Saprospiraceae bacterium
CCAAATCCGCTTTGGGATAAGAACCCACCAACTCGGCCGTAAACTTGCGCCTGTCCAAAAGCGTAACTTCTATCAGGTCGGCAAACCCCACTACGTGCTCATTCGTAACGATGTAGCCGTCCGAGGTGTAAATCACCCCCGAACCCGAACCCCGCTTGATCTCATCCGAAGAGCGACGGGATTTTTTCGTGGACTCCGCGTAAATGTAAACCACAGAAGGCACGGCCTTTTGGGCAGCTTCTACAAAAGAAGG
This sequence comes from Saprospiraceae bacterium, assembly GCA_027030635.1. Classification (GTDB taxonomy): domain Bacteria; phylum Bacteroidota; class Bacteroidia; order Chitinophagales; family Saprospiraceae; genus WGBN01. Next base: position 254 of record JALVES010000362.1, read on the forward strand.
CACCTCATCAACTGCTACAAGAGGCTGATGCACTTGCCTGGCCTCAAAAGCAGGCTCAGAAGCCTGTACAAATTGTTCTTCATTTGGCGAAAGCCAAAAAACACCTGCCAGTACAACCAGCCCGCCGGCTATTCCGGTTGCAAAAAGGGAAAGAAAGTATCTCATGGGTCAAAATGGTTTATTTGTTTAAGAACTGCCTACTCTTCGTTGAGTATGGCAATATAACGTTGGTAAGTAAAGATTTTATTTCGCTTGCGGGCGCCCTCTTCGCGAAGGATGCCCGTCATTCCTCTTTTCATGCCTGTTTGTTCAAGCCTCCTTATTAAAGGATCTTTAATAAGGGGGCGGCTTATTAAAGAAAATGCGATTTTCTTTAATAAGGATTTGCGTACAAATATAGCAAAAAGTGGGGATTGTTTCCGAAAAAATCGCTTGTTTGCGGTTGAAAAGACTTCTAACGGACATCTCCCTGGAGCGGTACACCTTTTCTGCCTCGGGGGAGCGCAGTTCATAAAACAGCTTGCCATGTTAAAACATTTGCGTCAATCGGGGCCGGCCATGTTGGTGGCGGCAGCTTTTATCGGGCCGGGCACGGTAACGGTTTGCTCGCTTGCGGGCCGGCAGTTTGGGTACGGGCTGCTTTGGGCGCTCTTATTTTCAGTCATAGCCACCATTGTTTTGCAGGAGATGGCGGCGCGGCTGGGCATCATCAGCGGCTCGGGTTTGAGCGAGGCTTTGCGCACACAAATTTCACAACCGGCACTGCGGGCGTTTGCTTTGCTGCTGGTTTTTTCAGCCATTCTCATCGGCAACAGCGCCTATGAAGCCGGCAACATCAGCGGCGGCGTACTGGGTATGGAAGAGCTCTTCGGCCCCTTGCAGGCGAGTCTGGCAGGACGAAACATCAACCTTTGGAGCCTGCTCATCGGGCTGCTGGCCGGCGGGCTCGTGCTCAGTGGCAGCTATAAGCTCTTAGAAAAAACGCTCATTTTTCTGGTAGGTCTTATGGGGCTGGTTTTTGTGTTCACGGCAGCGATGTCTGATATAGACTTTCGTCAAATGTTAGAAGGGCTTTTCATGCCCCGCGTCCCTGCCGGAGGCTGGCTGACCGTGCTCGGCCTGATTGGCACCACCATCGTGCCTTACAACCTCTTCCTGCACGCCTCCTCAGCCGCCCGAAAGTGGAAGGGGGAAGAGGCGTTGAAAACGGCACGCCTGGACACCATCACAGCCATCTCGCTGGGAGGGCTGGTCTCCATGGCCATCGTAGTCAGCTCTGCCGCCCTGCGCCATACGGGAGGTGAAATTCAGTCGGCAGCCGATTTGGCCCGGCAGTTGGAGCCGCTTCTCGGCCTTTCGGCAAAATATTTCCTCTCCCTCGGCCTTTTCGCTGCGGGAATTTCCTCGGCCATCACCGCGCCCCTCGCAGCAGCCTGGGCCGCCACCGGCATCCGGCCCGACAAAAGCCCTGCAAAACGCCCCGCCATGCAGCGCCCGCTCTTCAAAGGCGTTGCCCTCGCCGTACTCGCCACCGGACTGCTCTTCTCTGCCCTGGGCTATAAACCCGTACAAGTCATCCGCTTCGCTCAAGCCGCCAACGGCCTGCTCCTGCCCTTCATCGCTGCCTTCCTCCTCTGGGCCATGAATCGCAAAAAACTGCTCGGGAAACACGTCAATTCCAATCTCCAAAACATCCTCGGCATAGCCGTCCTGCTGGTCAGCCTGCTGCTTAGCTTGAAAATGCTGGGGAGGGTTTTATAGTTGGTGGAATTGGTGAAAGCGGTGAAAGCGGGGGGCGTTGTCTGTTGTCTGTTGTCTGTTGTCCGTTGTCCGTTGTCCGTTGTCTGTTGTC
>JALVES010000363.1 GCA_027030635.1 Saprospiraceae bacterium
AAAAAGATGCACATCGCCCCCAATCTCCGTCAAAGACTCCAAACCCGACAAATTGGTCAACTCCCCACAGGATACAATGCTCAAATCCCCTCCTATGTACGACAAAGAAGACAAAGCCTCAACAGTTTCCAAAGAATCCATGCCGTACAACAACACATCCCCATACACGTATTTCAAATTTTGAAAGCCATTCAAATTCTTGAGATGAATGCAGCCGGGCATCAGAAGATCCTGCTCTACACCCACCAGCAAATACAAGCTGTCGGTATGTAAAACCGGCCTGGAGATGTGTACCATAGCAAACACCACGCTATCACAGGAAGCATAATCCTCGGGAAAATGGTCGATCTCCAAAACACTAAGAACACCGAAAGAACCAAAAACGCATTGCGCTTCGACTTTTGCAAAGCAAAAACCAAACAAAAAAAGAGAAAACAGGTATTTTTTCATTCCTTCAGTTTTTCAAAACAAAGTCAGGATGCTCCGACCCGATGTTTTTCCATCTGCCTGTAAGACGCATACATAATCGCCTTTCGGCAAATGAGACAAATCCAAAAGAAGCGGATTGGCTCCGAGACTTTTCTTCTCAAGCAGCTTGCGGCCCTGCAAATCGTACAAAACAAAGCGCAGCTCACTATCCGCCGCCCAAGTTTTCTCCCAGGCGACAAACAACTTGCCGGAAGAGGGATTGGGGTACAGCCAAAAAACGGCAGCGCCGGCCTCGGCCTCTTCGGTGCCGGTCAAAAAGCCCACTTCAAATTCCAAAAATTGCCAACACCCCTGTTCGTCCACAATGGTCAGTTCATAATGCCCGGGGAGAAGCCCCTGTAGCGAGGCTGAATTTTCTCCCGTATTCCAAAAATAAGAATAAGGCGGATACCCTCCCGAAATACTGTCCTGCCAAACGGCCCCATCGGCCACATCCGGTCCGGAAGCAGGCTGAGCAGTATAAAAACCCGTTACCGGCAGAGGCTCCTCGATTTCCGGTAAAGCGTGCTGTGTACAACCATTGGCATCTGTAATGGTCAAAGCGTAAATGCCCGGCCCCAGGTTTTCCAGGCTCATTGTGGTATCTCCCGTACTCCACGCATAAACATACGGAGGCGGGCCAAAAAGCGAGGGCGAAACCACAATGCTCCCGTCCTCATTGCCATAGCAACTCACGTCTTCCACTTCCACCTCGGGTGAATATTGCATGCTCTCATAAGCTCCTATGTCGAGCAAATTCACCAGACGCGGATTTCCATCTAAATCCAAATCGCCGGGAATGCCCCCCTGCGTCGTGCCCCCGTCTATCATGGGCGAACAATAAGCCGCATGATAATCTCCCGCCGCCGCATTGACAAAGCCCGGGTCCACTGAAAACAAATTGCTGCTGTCGCAATAAACAACAATACCTGAAGACAGACTAAACATCTGCTCGCAGCTATCGCTCTCCTGAAAAATGTTGTTCAAAAGATATACCGTATCCAAATAAAACTTAAAAAAGGTTGTAGCACCCGGATCGTTTTCGTAAAAGACGTTGTTGTAAAAATAGTGCATAGAGCTAAAGTGCCCTCTAAACAAAGAATACTCACTCATATTGAAAGCAAATGTATTGTTTCTGTAAACGGCTGCAACACCAAAGTCCGCTACATCGCCAGATGCTATCCCTCCACCCTCAACAGCCTCATTGTTTGAAACAATATTATTTTCAATGATAACGTCTCCACCAACGCTAAAAGTCAAGGCCCCTCCGTCGTGAGACACATTATCACGAATGATGGAATTCGAAACCAGCATAAAGCTGCTGTCTTCTCCCGCCGGATCAAAATAGACAGAAAAGCCTCCGCCATCACAACCGCAATATTCGTAGGCAAAAACGTCCTGCCCTACAAAATTGTTTTGAAGGATCGAATGTTCTAAAGAAAAATCTACTCCTTCATTATACATCAAGAATCCACCGCCTTTTACTTCTGCGCTGTTCCAGTAAAAGTAAGTGCTGTCAACAGAAACAGAAAAACCTTCTGCATTGGTTCCATCACGTACAGCATCTATACAGGCGAACCCTCCGCCATATAGCGCTGCAACATTTCCAATAAAAAGGCAGT
>JALVES010000364.1 GCA_027030635.1 Saprospiraceae bacterium
TTTCGCCTGCTGAGGCAGCGGAGTTTTAAAACCTCCCCACATACCCTAAATGAATTTTGGGGTTTCGCCAGTCGAAACTTTGGCCCTGCAATTTCCCGAAGGCGAGATTGATGGCCAATTGGCCGGCGGGCGTGCCAAAAGTGAGGCCGGCACCCAGGCCGAGCGGATGCTCGGTGAAGTTGCCGGCCACACTACGCTCCTCCAGCCAGGCATAATCGGCAAAGAGGTAAAAACGGGAGTCGGGCCCCGTCAGCCAGCGGTATTCGGCAGTGAGTATGGCAAAGGAGGAAGCCCGCAAAGAGCGCTCGTCAAAGCCCCGCAAATCGCGGTAGCCCCCAAGCTGAAAAAGCTCGTTCCTGAAAATTCCGGCGCGGGGAGCATCGCCTTCAGAAGAAGACCTGTTGAGTAAATGCCCCGACAAAATCCCCAGCTTTAAACTACTCAGCTCAAACAGGGGCAAATGCCAGCTCAATGCCCATTGAGCGCGCATTTGGGTTGATTTTGTGCTTATGCTGTCGTAGAGCGTTTCAAAGTCAAAGTCGGGCTGACTGTCGTCCTGCAATTCCGTAATGGCCGGATTTTTCGGAATGGTTTTGCGCAGCAGAGAAATGTCCAGGCTGCCCGTCCAGCCTTTTCTCGGATTAAAAAGTTCGTCTAACCGGCCGAGGGCCAATTCCAGGCCAAGCCCCCTTTCTTCCACATCCAACTGCTCGGGCAATTGCCGGCTTTGTTTGATTTGTGCGCTGTCTATTTGCAGCAGCGTTGAGGAGCCGCCCTGCCAATACATGCTGATGTGTTGTTGTGTTTTTAGGGGGTAGCTGATGCCTGTCCGCCAAAGCAAATTGCTGAAGCTGCTGTCCTGCTTAAATTGTTCGAATTGTCCGCTGGCGCCTATGGGCAGCGGGCCGAGGTAGGGGTAGTTGGCGCGCATGGCCAGTTTGCGCGTTCCGGAAGGGAGCTGTTCGTATTGCAGTTGAAAGCGCTCGCCGTGCCGAAAGGCGTTGTAAAAGTCGGCCCGCAATTGCCCTGTGAAAGAAAAGCGCGGCCCGCCCGGATTGGAGCGCGAGTTGAGCCCAAACAGGAAGTCAAAAAGGCTGGCATTGCGTTTGCGCAACTGCAGAATGGGCACGGCCTCTTCGCCCATAAAGAGCCATTGCACGGGGGCGCTTTCTTCGAGATAGGGCAGGGCCTTGAGATTTTGAGAAATGGCTGTTGCTTCTTTTTGTTTATAGATTTCGCCTTTCGGCAAATGCAACAACTTTTGCAGCACGTCCGGCTCTATACCGGCATCTCCCCGCAACTGCAAGGCCCCATAGCGCAGCAGCGGGCCGCTCTCGTAGTGGAGCCGGGCCCTTGCCCCGCCCCCGTCTTGAAAGCGGATGCTGTCTAAGCGTATCCTTGCCAGCGGGTAGCCGTTTTCTGCAGCTTTTTCCAACAGTCTTTTTTGCAGGCTTCTCAGTTGCTTATAGCGCAGGGGGTCGCCTGCGAAGTCCGTTTGGCGAAAGCCGGCTTGCATCAGAAGGAATTCGGGCAGGGCTCCCGCTTCCAATTCTATCCAGTTGAAGCGCGGCCCCGTGTTGATGCGGGCCGTGCAGGAATCTCCCGTGCAGCCCAAACTGTCTAAGTGGGCCAGCAAAAAGCCCTCTGCCTGCAGGCTGTCCACCAGCCCCGTAATCCCATCGTACAGCGCCAGGCTGTCGGCATACACGCCCCGCGCTCCCCCTTGCAGCACGGCGGCTGTATCACTGCTCTCATACGTCCACGAAAGATGCAGTTTCTGCGCCCGCCCGCCAAGTGCGGGCAGCAGCAGCGCGAGGAGAAAGCCGTATTTGAGGGAGAAGAGGCGCTTCATGGTATGTTTAACGTTTTTTTTGGGGGGAGTTGTCTGTTGTCTGTTGTCGGTTGGTGGAAGCGGTGGAAGCGGTGGAATCGGGGAAATCGGGGAAATCGGTGGAATCGGGGGAATCGGGGGAATCGGCCAATACTGCCCATGACATAGGTAGAACCCCAGAGGGGTGATATCTTGGTAGCTCATGGTGGCCATTTAAAAAAAGCCCCGTAGGGGCGGCACTTTTTACCTTGAGAT
>JALVES010000365.1 GCA_027030635.1 Saprospiraceae bacterium
CCAGGGCCAGGTAGCGGCGAAGGTCTATGGGCTTGTCCTCTTCAAAGAAGGGGGGCAGGGGTGCGGTATTTTGTGTAGGGCTGCTCATTGGTAGATGTAGCTTAAGAGGGATTGCTTGTCGAGAGCGTTGCCAGCCAATAGGTCGTAATAGGACCTGCCTGCAGCAGATAGGTTCTATTGGTTATTAATACAAACAGCAATGCCTTAATAGAACGCGGATTTTCGCGGGTGCGGCGGATTTTCGCGGGTTTAAACCAGTCCAACTTGATAGCCTGGTTTTCGATGGAGACAGGTAGCCAAAAACTTAATGAAGCATTGCGCAAGTGCAGCAACATAAAATTCAAAAACATTTACCTGCAAACCCAAAAGACTGAAACGAAGCCAGGCATTCCATCTTAAAACCATTAAAAAAATCCGCGAAAACCCGCGTCATCCGCGTCATCCGCGTTCTATCAAGTCTCTATAGGCAGGCACCTAAGAACGCGGGCAGGATTGCTCATCAGTAGGTGCTATTTCTGGTTTGAGAATACTTTTCTTTTAAATGCCGGTTTTTCGCCGAAGTTGAGAAGCAGGCCTACTTCTATTTCAGTAGCTTTGAGGTAGTTCAAAAGCTGACATTCATGTTCCTCGCGGAGTGCTTCCATAGCTTTGAGCTCGACAATAACCTTATCCTCGATGATAAGATCTGCAAAATACTCTCCAACCAAATGGTCTTTGTAATAAACCTCAATTCTTTCTTGCTGTACAACTTTAAGGCCTCTTCTCCTCAATTCCAAAATCAACGCATTTTCATACACCTTCTCTAAGAAGCCATAGCCCAACTCATTATACACTTCATAAAAAGCCTCTATAATGGTTTTCGTTATCTCCTCGTGCAGCAACATAAAATTCAAAAATATCTAAGGCGCTATTAGCAAGCCCTATTACTCATAATGGAGCACAAATCATCAACTTAAACCAAATTAAAAACCCGCGAAGACCCGCGTCATCCGCGTCATCCGCGTTCTATCAAGACCTATTGGCAAGTCCTACGAGCAAGACCTACAGGCAGTTCTATTGGATATTCCCACTTACAGGTTTGCCAACGTCAACACCAGCAAAGTCAAAGACGAGACGATGCCCAGCCAGGGAGATATCCGCCTTGCGGGGTCGGCGACTACGGTTAGTTTGGCTTTGGTGGGTTCTACGTAGATCAGGTCGTTTTGTTTGAGGTAGAAATAGGGCGATTCGAACACGGCCCTGTCGTGCAGGTTGATGTAGCCGTACTCTCTTTGCCCTCCGGCTTCGCGCACTACGAGTATGCTGTCGCGGCTGCCGAACTGGGTGATGTCGCCGGCCATGCCGAGGGCTTCCATGATGGTTACCCGCTGCTGCGGAAAGGTATAGGTACCCGGACTCGCAACTTCCCCGAGGACCGTAATGCGGAAGTTTAGAAAGCGCACATCCACCACAAAGTCTTTGAGGTAGTGGCTGAGGCTGTCTTCTGCTACGGCCTTGACTTCCTCTAAGGTCATGCCTCCCACTTGCAGGCGGCCAACGCCCACCATATCTATGCTGCCATCGGGAGCGACGAGGTAGCCGAGCAGGGGGTTGGCACCCACATTGCCTCCGCCGATATTGCGATTTACCAGATTGTAGGGCATGCTCAATTCCGGCGGTACGGTATGTACGCCTATATAGATAATGTCATCGGGCTGCACGCGCAGGCGGTAGTCGGCCACAATCTCATTTCCGCTTTGCGGAAATTCGGGACCTTCATTGAAGTTGAGGAGGTCTCTGTATTGCACACAACTGCTCATGCCGAGCAGCAGAAATATAGTCGGGAAAAGAATTTTTTTCATGTGTTGAGTACTAAATATTTATGTAAACTCCAAACAAACCCCTCTCAACACCCCACTCTCCCCCTTTTTCACCCATTCTTCCAGCATTTCGATGTGTTCGGGGCCGTGGGAGTCGGTGCCGATGAAGTCAATGAGACCGTGTTTGACGAAGGAGCGCGCTTGTTTCTTGATATCCGGCCCGTAATAGCCGACCAGCGACAGGAGGTTGAGTTGGAAAAGGCAGCCCAGGTCTTTGAGGCGCTGC
>JALVES010000366.1 GCA_027030635.1 Saprospiraceae bacterium
GGCTGCGGGTCATCCTTCGAAAATACAAGCGGGCAGCCCTGCAACGCATCGAGCAGGTAGAAGGCATACGCGCAGAGATAGAGAAAAGCCCCCACCCGTACATCATCTGCGGAGACTTCAACGACACCCCCCTGTCTTATACCTATCACCGGCTCAGCAAGGGATTTTTTGATGCCTTTCGGCAAACGGGGAAAGGTCTGGGGACGACTTATGCCCGCTTTCCTCCCTCTCTGCGCATAGACTATGTGCTGTACGCGCCCGAGTTGGAAAGCAGTGCCTGCAAAGTGTATCAAAAAAAACTCTCAGACCACTACCCCGTAGAGGCCTGGTTCAAAAAGTAAAAATGCCCTGCACTGCGAACAGTACAAGGCATTTTTGCAGATGGCTTGCTTTTTAATGCAAATCCAGGCGCACGGCAATGTTGTGCGTACCACCAAACTGGCGCGTCTGGCGATAGGCATAATCAATGGCGAAGTGGCTTTTCACGGAACCATCTACATCGCGGGCATCAAAGCCCACAGAAGCTCCGACGGACAGGCCCGTATAAATGGGCGCCTCTTCGGGAGCTGCCGTTGCCGAGCCAATTTCGTACTTATAGCCTCCACGCAACATAAAGCGCGAACCCATGGCAAACTCCAGGCCGCCGCCAATTTGGTCGCGGGCAAAGGCATTGGAAGTGAAGTTCCCCAAAGCCGTCAGGCGATAAGCGCCAAAGAGGAAGTCGTAGGAAGCGCCAATGTTGAGCATGGATTGCAACTCAAAATCGGCAGCGCGATAGTTGGAAGTCAGGTTGTAAGTTACCGAGCCCTTAGGAACAGAAGCCGTAAAAGACAAGCCCTCCCCGTCAAAGCGCATGGGAGCGCCGATGTTGCGCAGGGAAATGCCCAGCTTAAAGTTGTCTTCCTCACCGGTTACGTATTGCACGCCGGCATCAATGGCAAAAGAACTGGCCGAGAGGTCGGCAATGGATTCATTAACACTGCGCACCAATACACCTACGGTTACTTTGTTCTCAAAGATGTGGGAAAATCCCAGGCCGAGGTTAAAGAAGGAAGGCGAAAAAGTAGCTCCCGTGCCTTCCGGCTGCGTTACGGTAGTTACGGGGATGTCGCCAAAGCTGACAGACATCAGGCTTACGCCAATGGCTGTGTTTTCACCCAGCTTTTGAGCAAAGCCAAAGGCATTGAGGCTCAAACCGGTACCTTCCAGATAAATGGCATGGCCGGCCTCAAATTGCGTTTTGTCAATGCGCACCAAACCGGCGATGTTGAGGCGCATGGCCTCCACGCCTGAAACCGTAGAGGTCGTCATGGTGTGCAAGCCGGCTGTACGCGCCCAGGGATTCATCAGCAGTTCATAAGCGCCGGCTTCTCCCTGGCGGTCCGGATTTCCCGCATTTGCCGAAAGGCTCAGACAAAGAGCCAAAGCGAAAACGAGTGTAGAGTAAAGTAATTTATGCATTTGTTTCTTTTTTGAAATCCAAAAGAAAGAAGATACAGGAGGAGACGGGCTCCTCCTGTACCCTGTGTTCTTACAAGCCCGAGGGGTCAAACTGGCGGTTCGTACCGAACCACTTGACTACGCGCTCACCCAGGCCTTCGGCTTTCACATGTATCAGATACACGCCGCCGGCAATGGGGATGCCTTTGCTGTTCTTCAAATCCCACTCGAGATCGGGCAACACCTGTGCCTGGCGAATACCCCTGTTGGTGCCGTCCGGCACCAGGCCCGTCTCGTCGCGGTCATAGCGACGAATGAACTTGCCGTCTAAGGAGTAAATCGTAACCGTACACTTGGCCGGCAGGTTGGTGATCTTGACGGTGTTGTCAAACTGCGAATTCTCATAAGCAGAGAAGCCGTAGTAAGGATTCGGCACGACGTTGATCATATCTAAGGCATTCTGTACGCCGGCTTCATCCAGCTCAGAAGGCTGAGCACCCTCGAAGCGAATGTTGTAAGTCGGATAGCCTCCAAACTCGCCGGTGCCCGTAGCAATTTGATAGGGGTTGTCCACCCGCAGCTTCACAGTCAGATCATCGGGAATCAAGCCCTCGGCATAGGACTTCATCTTCGTACCGGTCTGCATCATGGGCCAGCCTGCCCAGGTGATGCTCTGCATGGCCCCTACTTTGGCAAACTGGTTGGGGCTGCTGAACTTGGAGTACAAGTCTTCACAGCCGTCATAAGGCTGATTGGTCACATAGATGAAGTGCTGACCGCCGCCGATGAAGTTAAAGACATTGGTGAAGTCTCCCGTTTCGAGGAAGAACTGAGAAGTCGGGTTAAACATCATATCTACTGCCGTACTTCGCTGGTCTTCGTAATTTTCGCAGAAGAGCGAACAATCATAAGCGGTGTTTTCTCCGAAGAAGATGTTCAGGCGCTGGCCGGTTTCCACATCAATGGCATAGCCCGGGAACCAGCCCATACCCATGCGGCCACTGCCATCAGGATCGGGCAGGCCGTCGCCGTCATTGTCGTCTTTGCTGACTGCGGGCTGCGGGCGCAGGTCAAATTGCTTGGCATTGCCATCCGTTACCAGGCCCAGGTCGGTGTAATAGTTGTTGGCCGTCTCGACAATGATACAGCGGCTCCACTTGCTCTTGTCGGAAGTGAAGACGATATCCACATTGTTCAACTCCGGCAGCAGGGCATCGGGATTGATGGGCAGGCCACCGTTGGCATGCCTCCAACCCGGAGTGATGTACTCTTCACCTGCCTGACGGGAGCGGTAATCGCACAACTGGAAGGGCACGAAATAGCCCGGGCCGATTTGCGAAAGCGCTTTGGTCGGGTCGTAGTCGTAATTCGGCTCGCCAAAGTTGGTGGGTACGAAGTTCAACTGCGGCAGATTGCCGAAATCATCGGGCACGCCGGCCAACCAGGGGATTCCATTCTCATCGCTGTAAACCTCCTCATAGCCGATGGCACCATTGGTTTCGTCAGCACGTTCGCCCACATCGGCATGTTGCTCAATGGCTACGGTGAAGCCGTACTGAGCCAAGACCTGTTCATTCAAATCAGTGATGTTGCGCTCAGAGCGAATCACCGGCTGTGAAGGGTCTGTCAGGCTGCGAAGCTCCCAATAGGTGAGCGTGTCAATCAACTCGTCATCGGCATTGTTGTTATCCACAAAGCGCAGTTCATACTCTCCGTCAACGATTTCCAAAGGATTGTACACGCGCACATTGAGCGGGCCTTTGCCGGGCTTATAAGTGATGGTGCCGTCAAATTTGTTTTCCAGGATTTCATTCACTGTTTCCTCGCTGATGTCGAGGAAATTTCCACCGACACCGACACCATCAACGCGGGTGATGACGGGGCCGTCACCATAATTGGCATTCAGGCTGCGATCTACAATCGGACGCGGAATGACCGTATAAGTGCGGATGTTGCGGCGACCAAACAACAATTGCTTTTTCTGACCGATGCCGGTAGCGGGGTCAAAATCTGCCCAGTTGTTGTAAGCGAAAGCCACCACAGAGTAGTAGTACTTCTTGTGGTTGATCAAACGCGTATCGCCCTGAGCGAACTTGTCGTCTGTGATTTCAAAGGTGTGGAAAATGCCGGTTTCTTCCGTTTCCATAGCCACCTCGGGGTAATAGATGATTTCCCCGGGATTGCTTGGGTCTTCTACGGATTTCCACTCATAAAAAGTGCTGATGCCGTTTTTCTTGTCGAACTTTTTGACGATACGGGCTTTGTCCGGATTGTCGTAATCGCCCTTCGTAACTTCGGGCCCTGCCAATTGATAGACGATATAGCCCTCAAACTTATAGGAGCGCTCTTCTTCCGTCAGGAAAGCCGGCGACAAGAGGTCTATCTCGTGATACTGCTCATAGGCGTTGTTAGAGTTCAGCAAGAGCGTATCATTGGAGAGTACGGCGATGATTCTACGGTCCAGCTCAATGAAGTCGAGGTCAGGAGCATCCGGGCCATCCGTGATGTCAAAGCAATTGTCGAACAGGCTCTGCGCCAGGTCGTCTGCTGCGAGCAGGCGGGAGATGTCGGGGCAGGGATAATCCAAATCCGGCACCCAGGGTACGCCGATGATCAACTCATTGATCTCACCCGGGCGCAGGAGGAAAGGCCCTGAAGCCTGGATGGTACGGCGGTCGTAATCCGGCAGATTTTCCGTACACATGGACCAGGCACCCGGGTCATTGGGAGGCGATACGAAGGCATAATCCAGGGAATCGCTGGCGCCTTCCTGGTAAGCGTCTCCGCCGTATTGGAAAGGCGAGCCATCGCGCCAGTGCCCCGTGAGATAGTTGTAAAACTCTTCGGCCGTTTGGGGGTCCGTGGTTCCGGCAGGGGGGTTGTTGTAGCCGCCATTGTTGTAATAGGTAAAGGACGACATCCCCAACTCGATGGTATCCCTGACCTCCTCTCCATTGATGGTATCAATCAGGATTTTCAAGGGGCCCCGGAAGTAGTCCGTACCAATGATGGGGATTTCATTGCCATAGGTGGTTACACCACCCGAGCAGTCCGTTCCGTTATCGCCATCCACGGCATCGGCATTGTAGGTATAGGCAAGGCTGCGTGAAGTGTCACAGCCGATGTAGTCATCGAGGAAGCAACCGAGGTCGGCATCCACCCACATGGCGAAGTAGGTGCTGTCAATGTCCTCCGTTGCGCGGTTGATCAACTTATAGCGCTGGAAGGTCATGTCGTTGAGCTCATCGTTGGTACCATAGGCAAAAGCCTGTACCTGCACTTCCATCTTGATGGGCGTGCCCATACTTTCGCCATGCACGTTAGAGCCGTTGTCGTTGTAAATCCAGAAGATCATCTGATCCGGATACTGAGGCTCTGTACAGCCACGGATTTCGATAATGGGGTAATCGCCATCGAGCGGGTTGTAGAGGTCATCCCCGTTTTCATCCCAAAAACCTGCCAGACCCTGGTCGGTATTGGGCAGTTCAAATTCGTTGATCTCGAAGAAGAAGGGGTTCCCCCTTGCCGGCCAGCCTTTGACGCCCTCGGGGATTTGATCGGGGCTATAGCTTTCTCCGGCGAGGCTGCGGGCATAGAGGTTGCGGTGAATGTCTATTTCCTGGGCATAGACTTCGAAGAAGCGGTCCCAGTTTTCGCACACGGTTTGTTCAGTGTTGCCGATGAGGTCCAGCGGGCCCGGCCAAAAGTCTGAATTGCCGGTTCTGTTTCCATAGGTTTGGCAGGCCGTTTTCAGGTTTCCGGCAGGGTCCACACCGCCCAGCCAGACAGCGCCGGCAAAGAGGGAGGCGACTTCCTTACCACCCGGATCGGGATGAGGCACGATGTACTTGCCATCCTCGCGGTCCCACCAGACATCGCCGCCGGTCAAAAGGCGTGAGCGCACATTGTTGACCTTGGTATAGATGCCCGTCAGGTTGGTCGTATAACGGTCTATGCCCTGGTCTATTTGTGACTGGGCCGTATTACACTCCTCGCGGTAGTGTACCTGCCCGTTGGTTTGCCCTTGATTTTGATGAGGGCTGTTATGATCGGCTTCCGGGCCGATGCGATAGGCTGCTGCAGGCCCCGCCAGCAGCAAGCCGGCAAAAACCATTAGCCAAAGAGTAAATATTCGCATGATGTATTCCATTTTTTGAGTTGCTCAGGTTTATGCTCCTTTTGCCTTTCCCTGTAAAACAGCCGAAAGACTAAAGGGGAAACCTGTGCGAAAGACAAAAGCGCTTTCGCACAGGTTCTTCATTTAGAAACTAAACACCGCACCTATGTACATTCTGCGTGGCAGAGCATAGTTGTCCGGATTTAACATGGCCCATTGATAAGAAGCCAGATATGAAGCGGTAGCCTCGGGCGAGAAGGTCGTAGATTCGATGGAATCCTGCCCTCTCGAAGAAGCCAGATAACCATCATCAGCCGGCGAACCCGTAAAGGGATAGACGTTGATGATGTTCTTGCGATTCAACAGGTTGGAAATGCGGAAATACACATTGGCCACCATGGGAGATTTGCCATTTCCGCCTTCGCGCAAGATGAAATCCTTGTCAATGCGCAGGTTCATCGTCAGCGTCCACGGCAGGCGGGCGCCGTTGATGGCTCCTTTTACGCCATCACCACCGAGGACATTGGGCAAAACTGCTGCCGTATAGGGGCGCCCGGAGACCATAAAGGCCTGCAGGTTCAAACCGGCATTGGCAAAGATGTCCATACCGGCCACACGCGGACCGTTGTACTCCTTGCCGGAGCCATAGCGGTAATCCATAGAGACATTGATGCGATGGCGCTCGTCAAAATTCAGCGGGTAAAGCACGCGCTGAACGCCCTGGTTGGCACGGCTGCGATTGGAGTTGGCATCCGAGCCGGTGCCATCGGCAAACTGCAGCGTATAAGAAGCGAGGAAGGTAATGTTGCCCGTGCGACGCAAATCGTACTGGAAGGTAAAGCCCTTCACCGTACCAAAGTCCAGGTTGTCGTAAGTCTGGTAAGAGTTGATGGGCGCAGCCACATACAGATACTGACGCACCTGAATCATGTCGCGCAACTCCTTGTAATAAGCAGCCAGCTTAATGGCCGAATTTTGGTTCAACTTTTGCTGGAAGCCCACCTCGTAATCCACCGTGCGCTCGGGCTTCAGATTCGGATTGTTGCGGGGGTCGCTCTTCGTCAGGAAGTAGAAGTAATCCAAAGGCGTAGCGAGGGTATTGGAAGGCGGACGCTGTACCAGCACATCGTAATGTGCAAAGAAGTTGGCATCGTCTGAAATCGGGAAGGAGAAGGCCAGGCGCGGCATAATGTTCACCTGCGGTTCGTAATCCTTAAAGGAGATGCTCGGGTCAAAGTCGCGGCTTTGAATGTTGGGGTCTTCCACCGTGTATTTGGGAAATACCAAACCACCGCCAAAGATAAATTTGCCGTCATTGGCCTGAGTGCCGTTGGCAAAATACCAGGTATCGCCATCGCGATAAGCCTTCACTTTGGTAGAGCCTTCGCTTTCTACATATACACTGAAGTCATCGCCAATGGTTTCGGGGCGCTCGCCGCCGTATTGGTCGTGGAAGTCTTTGGCCGACATGATCTCGTACAGGGCATAGGGGTCTTTCAAGACCTTGGTGTTGGCGTCGTAGCGGTCCACACGCACACCTACGCGAATGATGATGTCCTTGAGCTGGAAGCGGTCCTGAATGTAAGCAGCGCCGTAAATCGGGCGGTTAGCTGCTACGGGGAAGGTGCGTATGCCATTGGCATCGGTAGCGGTAAAGAAGTCGTCAAAGCTCACATCTATGGGATTGCCCAGATAGTCATAGCCCCAGTAGTCGAGGATGTTCTGATTCGTCAATTCCTTGGCGGAAAACAAATCTAAGGACAGGGTTGAAGGGTCGAGGCCATCTACATTGACGTACTCATCCAAAGGCGTACCCGTCAACTCGCGCACGCGCTGATAGAAAAGCAGGTCTTCCTGCTCAATGGTCAGCTTGCCATAAATGGGGATGGGGAAGCCAAATATCATGGTGTCACCTACGATCTTGGTCGTGTCCACGCCAATGATATTGCTGTTGGCCTGCTGACGGGCAATGGTCCACAGAGAGCGGGGATTGAGGTCATAGCCGCGGTTGGTGCGTTGCTCATACCACACGCCAAATTGAATGTTATGCGTGCCGGGCTTTTGGTCTTTAGCATCTTCCGAATCCCTCTTCTTCCCTTTGGGATGTAATTCAAAAGCAGTATTGGCTGTAAAAGTAAGCGTAGTGTTGTCACGCTTGCGATACAGATTGTACACACTCCCCACATTGGTATGCAAACCCCAAGCAGAAGTAAAGTTAGAACTGATGAAACCGTTGTCTGCAAAATAAATGCCGTTGGTTTCCACATCTTCCAGGGGCTTGTTGTAGTTGGCCAACACGGGATTGATGTCACCGGGCGTATAGCCGTGAAAAGTCTGACGGAAGTCGCGATGCTGAACGGGATACGGGAAATCCGGATCTGTGGGCGGGCCAAAGACAGGCTCCCAGGTGTAGTCAAAATCTCCGATGTAGCCGTAATCAAAGAAACGGTCTTCGTGACGCGGGTCCTGCAAGTTGTAAAAGAGCCTCTCATAGCCAAACTGCAGGGTGTAAGAGGCATTGCGTACCAGAGGACCTTTACCTTCCTCAGGCTCCTCATCACCCGAAGTGCCGAGGCGATGGCGGAAGCGGAAGTTTCCGCGATAGCGACGCGAAAGGTCGAAGGGGTTGTTTTGGGCATTATACACCTGCCAGCCACCGGGCGTAAAATAATCCTTCTCGTAGTTGTAAGTACCCGTAAAAGTTACGTCTAT
>JALVES010000367.1 GCA_027030635.1 Saprospiraceae bacterium
CCTCGATCTTTTTCCACAGCCGATCCGTCAAATCCTCTCTCCGAATGGTCTGAGCTCCGTAATTTTTGACATTCTCGCGCTGATAGCGCAGGTCCAAATCCGGACGCCCTAAGGCATGACGCCACAGCAGAAGAGAGCGGTCGTATTCCTCCAAAAGCCCTGTAAAGGCAAAACGCTCTTCCAGCATGGCGCGGGCCTTTTCTGCATCGCGCAGGCCGGCAATGCGATAGCACTGAAAATTGTCGAAATAATTGTCTGCAACAAATTCCTCCGGACGGCCAAAGCGCTTTTTGACGTGCATCTGCCAGTTGAGATGAGAGAGATAGCGCTTCAGCGGGTCCCGCAAAAAAGTAAAGTAAAACAACTCTCTTTTGAGCACCTCTTCATATCCCAGCCAAGCGCCCATGCGATGGCCGCCAATACCACTCAGGGGAAAAGGCCAATAGCGCTTCAATCGGGCCAGTTCCCCGGCCGTAAAAAACTCTCCAAAAGCAGGTGACGGAGAAACATAGCCCCAAAAAAGTTTATGCAACAAGGCGTGCATGGTGATGCCGCCTGCTTTTTCAATGTGTATGAAACAAATAAATCTCAAACAACTTGTTTTTCACCCTCCAATTCCTCATCCACAAAATAAGTCGAAGCCAAAAAATACATAAACCAAAACAAGGCCCCGAGAATGCCTTTTCCCGTGAGCCCCATCAGAAGCGCCAGCAGAAAAAAGGTGAACAGCATTTTATGAATAGCGCGGGGCGAAGGCCCGTTTTTGCCATCAGCCGGCGCTGTTGAAGCCGTTCGAATCATGCGAAACTGGTATCTCAACACCCTGTACAGAAAAAAGAAAAACAAAGAAATACCAATAATGCCGCTTTCCACAGTAAGCTCCAGATACATGTTGTGTAAACCCAGGCCTTTTTTGCGCTTTTCGATGGCACGCACCAGGCGTTCATCTACGGGAGCCATAAATTTTTTGAAATTCTTTTGGTCCATCATTTGGGCAACGCCTATGCCCATAAACTTGCTCTGCCAAAGTGCCTCTACACCCGCCTTGGCCAGAGGCACGCGCACATCCTCGGTGGCGTGTTCCAGGCGATTAAAGGTCGTCGTCGTGCTTATCATTTGCCGAAAGGCAGAAGAACTCAACAAAATGGCCAACACAACCGCCAGATAAGGCACCATCCGAAAACGGGCAACGCCGCTTTGCAAGCCAAACATCAAGACCAAAGCGCCAATTCCAAACAACAAAAATCCGGTACGCGAACCCGTGGCGAGAATCGCCAGAAAAAGAAAAGCTATCATGACCGAATAAATCCAGGAAGACAGCTTAAACAGATTGTACCTGTTTTGAATAATCTTCCACAAGTAGTATGAAGCCGCCACAGCCATGCCAAAAGCCGCGTAATTGGAATTGTCCGATAAGCCTTTTTCGCGGGAGCTGAGTTGAAGGATGTAAAAATCCAGGGCAATAATAAATGCATTGATGGCAATGCCCAAACTCATTATGCCCGCAATGCGGGGCACGAGCCTGTACGGAATGTCCATCCGCTTCAAAGTGAGGTAAATCAAAAAGAGGAAAGATATCTGTATGGTCGTATTCAAAAACTGGCCGATGCTCACTTGTTTTCCCAGTCCGTACAAAATGAGAGTATAGAGCACCCCATACCCCAAAAACAGCGCCAATATTTTATCGGGTGGAAAAACAAAAAAGGGTTTTTCTCTCCAATATCGAAAAAATCCCAAAATCAAAATCCCCAGGCCGGCGACGCGATAGGGCTTAAAAATGGTATCTATACCATAAAGATAATCCAGCAAATCCTCAAAAGGCGCCAGAAAGACATAACAGTAAAGAAGCAAGAGAAGTAACTTATCTATATATGAGGATTCCTTCACAATGGTTCATTAAGAATTTAGACAGCAATAAGTCTGGCCAATAATAGAACGCGGATGACGCGGATTGTGCGGATTTTCGCGGATTTAAACCAATTCAACTTGACAGCCTGTTTTCCAAAGAACGCGGGCGGCCCACCCCTTCAGGGGCCGGGGGCGCGCGCAGGCCTTAACTTCCCTTGACATAATTTTGGATTAAAGCGTAACAAATCATTCCTTCAAAACTTACTACCAATTTTCTCTTTAAAAAAAGCAGCCACATTGGACGCGTAAAAACGCTTGCTCACCTCACGGGCATTGCGCACCAACTCGCGCCGCCGCTCCGGATTTGCAATAAGGCGCTCCAGAGCCTGCCGGATGGCCTCTTCAGAAGCCTGGTCCACCACTTCGGCACAGTCGTACTTCCGCAAAAAATGAGTTAAAAACGCATGGGGCGGCGTATGCGCCAAAATCGGCACACCTGAAATCAAAAAAGGGATGGTGCGCGTGGGGAAAATAGTTTCGTACTCAGCCTGCGAATAGCCTCCCGTAAAACCGTGGGTGAGTATGCAAAAATCGTTGTTCTGAATTTCCTTGTAAAAGTCTTCCTGCTTTACAAAACCGAGGTAGGTGATGGCATCTACATCTATGCCCCGGCTGCGAAGTAAAAACTTCTGCACCTGCGTAATCATTTTAATCCGAAAACGCGAATCGCCTTTGAGGGCCTCCACCAGGCGGCGCGTGGCCTCGATGTTCGACTGATTAAAATTGCCCATGAGGATTAAATCATATCGCTCTTTGGGCTGATTAAAATCATCCGGTCGCTCAGGAGGGTATTCCTCAAAGGTGTGAATGAGCGGTACAAATTTGGGATGCAGCGCTTCGGGATAGCGTTGGCGATAATAGCTCTGCATACCCTCGCTCATCACAAAGATGTAATCGGAATAATCGAAAACTTTGGGCTGCATCCAGGCCGCAAAGCGATGGTGAATGCCGCTTGGCCTGTTTTCGAGATAAGTGTTGTGAAAGTAGGAGCTAAACCTCAACCCGTTCCACTTCGCAATCAGATAGGCCGCCAGCAGGTAGTAATTGTCGGGGAAGGTACCCAACACGTAATCGCATTTCTCACGCTTGAGAATGAGTTGCATCCGCAACAAAAGCCAGGGAAAAAGCAGCCAGCGAAAAAAAGAAGTAAAGCGCTTGCCCTTGCCTTTATAACTCAAATTGGTGCGGATGTAATAGTAGCGGGGCAGATTCCCGGAGCGCTTCAGACGCCCCTCAAACAAAACCTGCTCACCTACTACCACCATCTCCTCAGGCGGAAAGGAATTCGCCAGAGTTTCGGTCACAAAGGCCGCTGCACCGCGATTTGGCCGAATGCCAAAACTTACGAAAAGGACTTTCATACCTGCTCAGCGGCTTTGACTTGTTCTTCGATCCAGGCATACGTCTTTTCCAGGCCGGCACGCAGGCTTTGCGTGGGCTTCCAGCCGAGCTTTTCGTAAATCAGGGCATTGTCGGAATTGCGTCCGCGCACGCCCTGCGGGCCTTCGACATGGCGCAGCGAAATGTCCTTGCCTGCGATGTCGGCAATCAGCTCAGCCAGACCGTTGATGGTTACCATCTCTTCGGAACCGATGTTGACGGGACCGGAAAAATCCGACTCCATGAGCCGGCGAACGGCTTCCACGCACTCGTCTATGTAGAGGAAGGAACGCGTTTGCAGACCATCGCCCCAGATTTCAATCTCCCCGGGATTGCCGGCCTCGGCCACTTTGCGGCAGAGCGCTGCCGGAGCCTTTTCACGCCCGCCGGTCCAGGTGCCTTGCGGGCCAAAGATGTTGTGGAAGCGGGCTACGCGCACTTCCATGCCCCAGTTGCGATGGTAAGAGAGGTACAGCCGTTCGCTGAAAAGCTTCTCCCAGCCGTATTCGCTGTCAGGCATGGCAGGATAGGCAGAATCTTCCGAACACTTGGGGTTGTCGGGGTCCATCTGATTGTACTCGGGGTACATACAGGCCGAAGAAGAGTAGAAGATTTTTCCGGCTTTCGCCAAACGGGCTGCCTCGACCATGTTGAGGTTGATGGTAGCCGAGTTGTGCATCACCACCGCGTCGTGCTCGCCCGTGAAGATGTAACCGGCACCGCCCATATCGGCAGCGAGCTGATAAACCTCGTCTATATGCCGATCAAAAAGTGCCTCACACACGCGAGGGTCGCGCAAATCACCCAACACAAAATCGTCGGCGTAATGCATGCCGAATTCGTGCTCCTTCAAATCTACGCCGCGCACCCAATAGCCTTCGTCTTTCAGGCGCTTCACCAAATGGCCGCCGATGAAGCCACCGGCGCCACAAACAATAGCTGTTTTCATGGAATTTTTTTTTTGAGGTTATGAATTAATATAGGTTTTCAATACTACTCTGTATAATCCCCTGCAACTCCCCCTGCTCCTTGAGTTTTTTGATGACGTGATGTTTGCCACCGATGTAGCAGGGATGCAGTTGCACATTTGATGCGGCTTTCGCCAAATGCCGGGCGTGAGCAGTATCTGTGCGGTAATCACCATCAAAATAGATATGTATGCGAGGTTTTTTAATACCCGGAATTCGCGCCAGATCGTAACATTTCCGATTCTTCACCGATGAACGCCATAAATAACGTATCCAAGGCCGAAGGTCCAAATAGCGAAAGCGGTTTTTCCAGTTCAAAAAAGTGATAGGAGAAAAAGCCAACACTTCATCCGCTCCCAAAAGGGCACCGTATAAAATAGCTGCATACCCTCCCATAGAATTCCCAATGGTGAGAACGCGCCTGGCACCGCTCTCTTCAATCATCCCGCGCAAGACTTCTACGCTCTGGTCAACATTTGCCGAAAGGCCCTTCAAACCCGCATGGTACCAGGATTTGTACACATCGCGGACAAACATTTTTTGAACGGGTACACCTCTAAGGATTTTCAAAAATTCAAAATAAGGCACACCCACTCCGATGCCTACGCCGGCAAAAGAAATCAGCAGCACCTCAGAAGAACCGTCAAAATCGGTCATGACGCTGACAGAGGCGTCTTTCATTAAATCGGGAGAAAATTCAGCTCTCATAAAAATTAGTTTTACATACCAAAACATAAACCCATCAAAATACGATTCAAATGTCCCCTGCGCTTCAAAGCCAGGACAAACAAATGCCCGCCGCCCTCTATGCGCTCCGCCTGAATGTGTGGGAAACGCTCCAAAAGCCGCTCGCTATGCTGCGAATCAATGGGGTGCGTAGTATCGTAATACAAGGTAATGGGCAATTCCCGCAAGGCATCCAGCTCGCACAAATCGTAATATTCCGGCGAAGGAGAGGGCGCAGTGTAAATCCGCTCAAAGCCTTCCGGCCAACGGGTTTCGCCGTACAAGAGGCGATTGGCGCTGTCTAAAAAAGTAAGGGGCGCAAAAACGACACACTCATCAGCGCCCGCCAAAGCTCCAAAGAGCATCGCGGCATATCCTCCCTGGCAATTGCCGAGCGTAACGATGCGGGTAGCGCCGCTACGCTTAAACAAATCGCGCAGATAAGCCGCCGTTTGATCTATGTCCTTACTCAAGCCACGCAAACCTCCGTGATAGGCATAGTTTTCAGGGTCCCGCACCAGGGCTTTTTTTACGTCAAAATTGCGCAGGGCGCCACCAAATTCAAAAGGTGGGCAGTTGTTTCCGGCACCCAAGCCGGCAAAAGAAACGATTAGGGTTTCTGAAGGTGAAGAAAAATCCGTTAGCACCGCATAGCGGGGGTCCCTTAGATTTTCCCGGGTTAACAGGGCTTCCATGGTTTTTGGGTTGGGTTCTAAACATTGGATACTTTTTGACGCTTAATCCCAATCAAAGGTACAGCCGCTCAGGGCCTCTAAGCGCCGGTTGTGGGGGGCAAAATGTGTTTTGAGCTTTTCGCGCAGAGCCGGAGAGAGGGGAGCATATTGCCGGCTGTTAAAAGCGCGTAAATCTTTGGGGGTATAAGTGGCTATGTCGAGAAACTCGTACAGTCGTTGTAACTCTTCTACGGGCTTTTCAAAAAAGCGCTCGCTCTGAATGATCAAAAACTGTTCGCGGGGGAAGTGCTCCAACCAGCGCTCCAATTGCTCGTCGTAATAACTGCGCCGCAAGTAAGAAAACTGCCGGCAGGGAAGGCTGTAGTAACGAGGGTTTTCAAGCATTTTCTGCCACTCAGTGCCTATGCGCTCTTCCTCCAAAGCCAATGCCCGCTCAAAGTCAGCTTCGGGCTCGTGCCCCTGATCGCGCTTCATGCTGTAATGCGAATACGCCCGATCTACCGGATTGCGCAGCATCAACACCAGCTTTGCCTCCGGCAAAAGCTGTTTCATACGCGCCGGTGCATGGGGATGAAAAAAGTAGTAGGGCGTGGCCTCTCCGGTCAACTTACTGCCCTTCTGAAACTGCCAGCCAAAGCAGGCACGGTACCAGCTCTCTCCATTCCTCCAAAAGCGATCAAAAAAGTGTACCTGCTTGCGGTAAGCCATACTCAACTGCGGATGCCCCTCCAAATACCTGAAGAGCGAAGAAGTCCCCCCCTTTTGCACGCCAATGATGACAAAGTCTGGCAACGAACGCCACCTCGCTGTCGGCTTTCGCCAAATGCGAAACGAAAGCTTCTCCCAAGGCGTACTGGCATTGGGAAAACGCTTGCGGTCTATGAATATGCGATTAAGAATAGACATAAAAACTCACCTCCCCAACGCCCCTAAAACACGCCGGTAAAGCCAAGTCAAATCCTTTTTTCCCACCAAAAACAAATCAGCCGTGCGGAAATCAGGTAGAAGCCGGTGCAGGTAGTAATGAGCTGCTATGGTAGAAACCACATAGGCCAGACTCGAAGCCAGGGCTGCACCCGCAACACCCAAAACCGGTATGAGCAACAGATAAGCCACTATGCCCGTCAGCGCCCCAATGGCCTCCACGCGGCTCGACAGTCCCGGATGCCCATTGGCTGAAAGGAATTTGTTGATGACCCGCCGCGAAGCCATATAGACGAACATCCCGGGCAGAAGAATCAACATCGGAAGATAAGAGGCCTCATAAGCAGAGCCGTACAAAAACGGAATCAACCACTTCCCCGCCAAACCCAACGCCAGCGCCATGCCACCCACGAGCAGCAACAAAGCGCGGTGTACCTGCGCCAACAAAACAGCGCTCCGTCCCGCATCTTTCGCCTTCGCCACCATGTTGAACAAAACCGGCGAAATGGCCTGCGGGAAAAAGCCCATCAATCGAACAATCGAAAAGGCCACGGAATAATAACCCAACAACCTCGCATCGGCAAAAAAACTGAGGATAAGCTGGTCCATTCGCTCATTCGAACGAGTCGCCATATTCCCCAGCCAGGCCTTGATGCCATAGGCATAACTCTCGCGCACAAAGGCCGGATTAAACTTCAAACGAGGACTGGTATAACGCGCCAACAGATAAACCACCACCACAGCCGTCAAAACCTTCTGCACCACAATGGCCATGACCGCACCGCGCAAAGCCATGTCGGTCAGCAACACAAAGGCCGAAAGCAGCGCTATGTTGAAAAGGGCATTGGCCAAAGTCAAAATATTCAACACCTTAAATTGAGAACGCCCCTTCAAAATCTGCTTGGCCATGCTAAACATGCCGGTCAAGGGCAAAGTCATCAAAACGGGCAACATAAACTCCCCGGGCACTTCCGCTGCAGTCTTTCCCAGCCATTGCTTCGACCACAAAAAAGCCAACAGCAAAGCCACCACAGCCCCGTTCAAAAAGCCAATTACCAAAGAGCTAAACACCACATCGCGCCCTTTAAAGCGCTCCGAACCCAGCAAATACACCACGCCCACACCAAATCCCAAAAACAAAATGGGCAGCATGGACTCCCCCAGCAAAACCATAAAGGCATACAAGCCCTTGTTCGCAGGTCCCAAAATACGGGCCACCAAAATGTTAACCCCTATACTCAGAGGAAACATCACGAGCAGGGTGATAAAATTACCCAGAGATTTTCGGGTTCCCGACATAAATTTTGGAAAAGAAGTGCAGCCCTGTTCAAAGGCTGCACTCCCAGTTCGCTTAGAAGGAAGCGCCCAGCATCATGCGCTGATAAAGCGGCATATCAGGCGTGGCCAGAAAAGCAAAAGGCGCCGATTTTTGGTAATTCAAAGACAACAAAAAGGACTGCGGACGCAAAAACTGATACAAAACAGCCAACCGCCAACGCTCAGGGTCTTCTACGCGACTGCCGTAATGAAAACAACGCGAAGTATCTCCAAAAAGCATGGTGCCCCTATGCCCTGTAACAACCACATGTTCCTCCGGCGGCACAATGGGATTGACGGCCTCATCCGGGATTTTATCCCCA